>DSDH01000020.1 GCA_011055475.1 Phycisphaerales bacterium
ATCAGGCCGGCCTGATAGAACAGCGAGATCAGTTGCAGGAGGATGCTTGCGCTGATCAGGCGGATCGACGTGACAAGCGTATCCACCGGAAGTTGCCGGCCCTGAAGCCAACGGTCGGCAATCAGGCCCGCCGCGACGAAGATCGCCGCGGCAAAGACCAGACCCAAAATAAGGTAAATGGTTTCGAGGGTATGCAACAGGACACGGCCGCGATCGCTATCTTCGGGGTCGATCGAGGATCGCGCCAACTCCCGGTTCAACGTATGTCCAAGCCCCAGGTCGAACATGGCCACGACGTTCGTAAGCAGGGTCTGAAAGCCGACCAGGGCGTAGGCCTCGACGCCGAGGTAGTGGAGGTAGACGGGCACCAGGACGAACGCCAGCCCAAAGGACCAGGCGCGGCCCAGGATATTGGCCATGAGGTTGTGGCGGATCCGCGGCACGCGGACCGGCCTTGGCGGAAGCACGGACGTTGCTTGGTTCACACTCCGTCCCCGTGGGTTGCGCCGGGGGGCGGCAACCCTGGCTGAGCCCCAGGACGGGACTTGTTGGCGATGATGGGGCCTTAGGGTCGGGTGACCCGTTTTCGGCCCCGGCGGCCGTGTGGCCGACGGCCACGATAATCAAGGTCATCCGATAGGACAAGGAGCAATCCGCATCGGACGCCTCACACCGCGCAGGACCAGGCGCGGCAGGCGGCGGCACGAGCCGCGCCCCACCGCGTCAGGGTTGCGGAACAATGCGATAGACCACGGCGATCAGGACGGCGACGATCAGCCAGGACGCGAAGAAGCCGGCCATGCCGACGAGTGTGGGGCGGGGGATCTCGAAATCCGGGTGATCCCACAAGACGCGCCGCGGCGCGGGCAGGACACCGGGCGGCAACGTGAAGGGGGCGGTTTCCGGCTCATTCGGTCCGATGGGCGTGCGCAGACACGCGTAGAGTCGATCGAGCTTCTCGGCGTCGACGCGGCGGGTCCGCAGGCTGACCAAAACCAGGACCACCAGACCGGTGACCAGGTAAAAGACCATCTGCCAGCTCAACAGAAGACGGCCCTCGTACAGAAAAACGTCGGGCAGGTAACCGGCAAATCGGGCGTTGAAGTCCCACAACACGAGGGGACCGAAGGCGATACGGCTGGTGAACAACAGCACGGCAAAGCTGGCCAGCGTGCCGGCCCAGGCGCCCGCGACGGTGGCCCGACGCCAGAAAAGCCCCACCCAGAACGCGATACCCATCATCGCCGCGACCATCCAGAAGATCTCCAGGGCGTCCACGACGCTCTCAAGCGTAAGAGCGAACGCGATGCCGGCCACCACGATGGTTAGGGACGCCAGGCGTCCGATCAAGACATAATGGCGCTCGGGGCGGCCGGTCCCGGCGATTTTCTTGTACAGATTCTCGGTAAACAATCCCGCGGCGGCGACCATGAAGGCGTCGCACGAGCTCATGACCGAGGCGAGCATGCACGCAATGAACAGTCCGATCAGACCGGCCCCGACTTTGGGCAACAGCTCGGCGGCCATCGTGCCGTAAATATGATCCGGGTCTAGTTCGGTGCCGGCGTACAGGGCCAGTGCGCACAGCGCCGTGAGCATCCAGGCGATGGTGCAGATGCGCTTGCCGAACATGCCGAACGTGACGCCGACGCGACCTTCCATCTCGGTCTTGCCCGCGGCGCAGACGGCCATCGTGTGGGGTTGCGTCGCCCAGCCGATCAGGGCATTGATCGCAATGATGGCGATGTAAAACGCGGTAATTTCACGCGGGGCGACGATATGGAGCTTCTCCGGGTCGAGGGTGGCGGCCAGGCCGCTCAACCCCCCGACGGCTTGCAGGGCGAACGGCAGGAGCAGGAACGAGAAGAAGATGGTCAGCACGCCTTGGACAAAATCGGTGACGATCGCCGCGCTCATGCCCCCGGCCAGACCGTAGATGACAAACATCACCGTCATGACGATCATGGCGACCGTCGCACTGATCGCACCGCCCGTAACGGCTTCCACCATGGCGGCGCTGCCCTTGAGCATCATGCCGATCATGACGGTGAATTGCATCATGGCGACGGCGGCGTAGAGCACGCTGACGCTGGGACCGTAGCGGGCCTGGAAATAGTCGCCGGTGGTGACCGCCCGCATGCGTCGAAACACCGGTGCGGCAATCCAGTAAAAGGGCGTCGCGAAAAGCCACTGCCACTGATACCAGATGCCTGACGCACCGCTTTGGTAGGTCTTGGAAGCGACACCGACGGCCTGGTCGGAGTGCGTGCCCGATCCGAACATGAAGAACATCATCATGACCTTGCCGAACTTGCGGTCGCCGATGAAGTAACTGGCCGCGCTGGTGACGCGCCGGGCGGCCCAGGTGCCGATGATGGTCACGCCCACCAGATACGCCAGGAGGATCAGCCAGTCGAGCAGTTCCAGGCCGAGCATGGTCGCTCCTTTCCGTTCGAGGCCCTGTTGACCGTCGCGCTTCTATTGGATTTTGAACGGTCAATGAGCCCCAGGCCATACGTTCCTGTCACCCCGGACTTGATCCGGGGTCCACGCTACACGCGCCAGGCGTGGATTCCTGCCTTCGCAGGAATGACACGTACTGAGTGTCCGTTGCATTATCCGTTCAATCGTCAATAGTCCAGAAGGAAGCGGCGGTTGTCTTCGTCATAGGTCACGGTGCATCGAGGCCGCACATCGGCCGGATCCGCGCCGATCAGAGCGAGCGGTTGGGTCCAGGCCGCGGCGATCAGCTCGTCTCCCGCGAGCAGATTCAGCGAGGCCAGATGGTTCATGCAGTCCAGGATCGTGGCCGAGGAGCCTACCAGGTAGCCGGTCTGCGGGTTGTACAATCGGCCACTGGGTTCGAGAATCACGTCATTGCCGAGGGTACGGTACCGGCCGGGCGGCAGACCCGCAATCGGCGAGGCGTCGCTGACGACGATACAGCGGGCCGGGCCCTTCGTTCGCACGATGGTTTTAATCACCGGCGGCGGCAGGTGATGGCCATCGGTGATAATCATGGCCGACAGTCCATCCGCGTCCAATCCGGCGAAGAGGGGATTGGCGTGCCGATCCACCATGGCGGGCATGCCGTTACCCAGATGGGTCAGGGCCGCGGCGCCGGCGGCATGCAGGCGGGCCAGATCGTCCGGTGTGGCCAGGTGGTGGCCAAGGGACACGGCGACCCGCCGCCGTCGCGCGTGTCGGGCGAGGTCCTCGGCACCGGGCATATCCGCGGCGATTGTGAGCAGACGCACGCAACCGTCGGCCAGATCGAGCAGATGGTCGAGCCGGTGGATATTGGGCGGGACGATCCACCGCGGGTTATGGCTGCCGTGGGCCCCCTCGGCGGGATTCAGGAAGGGGCCCTCCAGGTGTACGCCGAGCAATTGGCCCGCGAATCGTCCCGATTCAATGACCTCGGCGATGAGCGGCAGGTTGTGCTCGTAGACATCAGGCGCCGTGGTAATCAGCGTGGCCAAGAAAGCCCCCGTCCCGGCGTCCAGCAGTCGCTCGCAGGCCTCGGTGAATCCGTCACGGGTCAGTTGCCCGTCGGAGAAGTCGACGCCGTGGTACCCGTTGACCTGCAGATCGACCAGGGCGACGGATCGCATGATAAGCCCCTTACCGCCCCAGCCGCGACGCGGCCGCGACATCCAGATAGAGGCGACAATCGCCGTGTTCCCGGAGGATCGAGGCCGGGCAGTGGTTGGTGAGGGGCCCCTCGATGGCGTCGTGGACGGCCTGGGCCTTGCGCTCGTCGGGCACGGACACGATGATCGAGTGGCTTTTGAGGATTTGCCGGATGCTCATGGAGATCGCCCGCCGGGGCACGTCGTCGAGCGTGGCAAACCAGCCCTCGCCGAGTTGCTGGCGGCGGCAGCGCTCATCCAGATCGACGACGAGATAGGGTTTTTCGGTGTCAAAGTCGGCGGGCGGATCGTTGAACGCCAGGTGGCCGTTCTCGCCGATGCCGATCAGGGCCACGTCGATGGGATGCTCGGCGATGATCTCGCCCAGGCGGCGGCACTCGGCCGCGGGATCGGCCACGTCGCCCCGCACCCAGTGCACGGCCCGAAGCGGCCCGGCGCGATCCACGAAGCGTTCCCGCAGATAGCGCCGGAAGCTGGCCGGGTGTTGGTCGTCGAGACCGATGTACTCGTCGAGATGGAACATCACCACGCGGGCAAAGTCGATCTCGGTATGGCCGATGAGTCCATCCAGGGTGGCGAACTGGCTGGCGCCGGTGGCGAGAATGATGTTGGCCTGCCCGGCACGTTCGATCGCCGCGACGATCCGCTCGGCGGCGTCGGCCGCGGCGGCCGCGCCCATCTCATCCGCTGTATCGAAGACGAATCGTTCCATCGTTTCACCTGTCCATCGGGGTTGGTGGGGAGCATTGTGACCGACGGGGGCGGCCTTGTCAAGCACCCGATTGAGGACGGGAATGGAGCCACGGGCGTTGTCCGGGCCGGATGGCCCGCGAGGATGGGGCTTTTCGATTTGACAGGGGGCCCGGCGGCGTGTACAATTCATGTGTTGTCGCCGGTCGATGGCGCGATAAGGTGCGTGGACGGCCGGCCGAACCGCAGCGAACCGTGCGTTGAGGACTGAAAATGAAGACACCGAGCATCGCGGCAGGGGTCAGATCGGCGTTGGTGGCGGGCCTTGTGACGCTGGTCGGGGTCGTCCTGGGGGGGTGTAACATGGGTACGCCGGAGGAGACCGCCCAGGAGGTGAACCGGCGGCACCGGCACATTATCTGGAATGACACCAAACAGATGCAATCCGATGTCGACGCCATCTTCATGCTGGACAAGCCCTCCAAGCTGAGCGACCGAATCGTCCGCTGAGCCTTGGGGCGGGCGATCGGGCCGGCGCAGGAAGAGGCAACACAGCGGGGCGCACGCAAACGGAGTGGAGCTTGAGCGATGGATGCCATTTTTGATTATCTCTATCGCATGGAGCCCCGTGAGTGGTTTATTGTCCTCTGCGAGTTGGCGTTCATCGGCGCGTTTGTCTACATGGTTTTGACCTTTCTCGAGGGCACCCGGGGCGAGCGGTTGTTTCGGGGCATTATCTTCATTCTCCTGGCCGGCAAGGTCATCCTCAATCTTGTCGTCGAGCGATTCGACATGGCCCGGGTGTCATACCTGTACAACTGGTTCCTGATCGCCATTTTGATTATCGCCGTCGCGGCGTTTCAGCCGGAGATTCGTCGGGCCCTGATCCGGCTGGGTCAGGCGCGGTTTCTGTCGGGGGCGTCGCAGCACCTGTCGCGCAGCGTCGAGGAGATCATCAACGCCGTCACCACGCTGGCGGAGAGCAAGACCGGGGCGATCATCGTGATCGAGCAGCAGGTCGGCCTGGGCGAGTTCATCGAGACCGGAGAACGGATCGACGCCAAGGTCACGGCCGAGCTGCTGCGGACTATTTTTTATCCGGGCACGCCGCTGCACGATATGGCGGTGGTCATCCAGGGCGATCGGATCGTGGCGGCTCGGGTGCAGCTTCCGCTGGCTGAGAGCGGGTCGTTCCGCGGCGGGCAGTTGGGCAGCCGCCACCGCGCCGCCATCGGGGCGAGCAGCGGTTCCGACGCGATCGTTATCGTGGTCAGCGAGGAAACCGGCATCATCTCGGTCGCCGTTGATGGAAATCTGGTCCGCAACGTGTCCGAGGCCCAGTTGCGAAAACGTCTGACCAGCGCCGTGGTCGAGGCCACCACCCTGGTGGATCGACGACCGGAGGCGGAGTTGGCCACCGTGACGACCAAGAAGCCCAAGAAGGCCTAGATGCAAGCCGGCGAATCGTTCGACAAGATCAAAAAGCCCATCGTGGTGGCGTTCCTCACGCTGCTGATCTGGGCCTATGCCTATCTGTCGTTGGAAGAAACGGTCCAACGCACCGGGACATTGCAGATCCAGTGCTCGCGTCCGGACCTGCTGGTGACGGTGGTGGACCGAGCCGAGCCGATCCGGCTGGACCTCTTGCTCAAGGGGCAGGCCTCGGCCGTGGCCGAATTCAAGAAGCGCTGGCACTTGCCCAGCGGCGACCCGCAGAAGGAGAGGCTCGATTTCTACTACGATCCGGTGGATGAGGGGCTGGCCAGCCCGGGGACGTACACGGTCAACGTGCTGGAGTTCCTGCGGGAGAGCGAGCGGCTTCGGCTGCTGGGGCTGACGGTCGAGTCATGCAGCGTGGAGACGGTTGAGGTGCGCGTCGAGAAGCTCGTGGAGAAGAGTCTGATCGTGCAATGCCGCGACACACGGGGCCAGCCGATCACCCACGAGACGATCGATCCGGCCCAGGTGCGGATGAACGTGCTGGAATCCTACACGGGACCGGCCATCGTGACGCTCACGGATTACCAGATCGCCCAAGCCCGGCGGACCGCCCAGCGGGTCAAGCCGTACGTTCAGTTCGGCGCCCGGCGGATCGAGGCGGCCGACCATGTAAGTGTTTCGTTGCCGTCGGCCGAGCAGGCCCTGAAGGTGCGGCCCTTCCAGCCCAGCCGCATCGGCGTACTTATCAGCCCCGATCTGCAGGGGCGCTTCGTCGTGCGTTTGCTGAACGCCGATGAGCTGCGCACCAGCACCAGCTTCCGCGCTACCGATGCGGCGATGGAGGCCTATGACAAGCAACTGTATCACGTATACATCATCGTGCGGGACGAAGACGTCAACGCCGATCCCCAGGAGGGTGTCAGTCGCACGGTGGTGTACAACTTTCCGCCGGAGTTCATCTCCAAGGACGAGATCCAACTCAATCAGGACCCCCGCGTCGCGCGATTCACATTGGTTCCACTGGCCTCGGCGGCTTCGGGCACGGGTGGCTGAACGCCAGTCTGCCTCTTTTCAACGTTTCGGGCCAACGCCTGCAAAAAGCATTCGTGTCCGGAAAACTCGCGGTTTGTCACGGGGGGCTCCTGAACATCATTCGGTGGCAACTTTGGGTCCTGTTCGTAGGTCCGGCGAAGGGGCTTTTGCGGCGTGAAACCCCGGCGTTTCAGACTCGGGATCGAGGCTGTATATCGTCCTGAAGTTGTCAAGGCGACCTTCGGCCTCCTCGCGCATTCCCATACGAGGCCTTCAGTCACGGTCCGGTTCTACACCATCGGCATATCCGCCTCGGAGAGCCCGACAAGAACGTCAATCGCTCTCGTACAAGAGTCTCAAAACCTCGCCAGTCCGGTCAAATCGGAGTTGATACTCGCCGGCCGTCGGGTCGATGCGGCCGCTTTCATCGCGGAAGGTCCAGTACAGGGCGATGGGGACGCCGGCGCTGCGCAGGGCGGCACACTGGCGTCGCACCAGGTTGACCGCCTCCGGGCTCGCGTAGTCGCGGCCGACGGTCTCGCACAGGCCGATCTCGCCGATGAACAAGGGCTTGCCGATCCGCTCGGCCAGGCGCTGGTAGACGGCGACGTTGGACACATCACAGGGCGGCTTGCCCAGGGCGGACATGGCCTCATCGTAGAAGTGGATGCTGATGACGTCCACCGGGTCGGGATGGCTCAGGCGCAGGTACTCCTCCAGCTCGGCCTCGCTGTCCGGCGTCCAGTCCTTGTCCCGGCCGGCCCGGGCCGCCCGCAGCAGGTGCATCGCCGCCGGGCGCGGGGCGCTGTGGCCGGTGGTGACCAGGTGGTTGCCATCGATGGACTTGATCAGCAGGGCGATCTGCCGGACACACTCGGCCAGCTCGTCTGAGGTGTAGTTGTTGCGCCTGTCGCGGACCACCGGTGTGGGGGCGAGGCTTTCGGGCACGTGCCGGAGCACGCCTTCGGGGGCCTGCAGGTCGGCGGTCAGGTTCCATTCGTTGCCGATTTCCCACAGGGCGATCGTGGGGTCATCGCGGTAGCGCTGCACGATCCGGCGGATGTACTGCTCGACGCATCGCCTCGCGGCGGAGCCGGGATTGGTGATGCCCTCGTGCAGGTCGTGATGGCCCAAGTCGGCCAGGTTGCCCACGTACCAGCACAGGCTTACGACCAGGCGGATGCCGCGTCGTCGGCAGGCGTCGACCATATCATCGAAACGCGACAGGAACACCTCTTGCTTGCGGGCCTGCTCTACTGGATCGGCGTCGAACCAGGCCCGCCGCCACCAGCCGGGCCAGTAGGGCGAGCCGTTGACGCGGATGAGCGTGAAGCCGTGGGCCGCCAGTTCATCCAGGGCCTCGACGGCCTTTTGCCGCGAATCAGGCGGCAGCGGTCGCGCATCTTGCATGACGAATTGGGCGAACAGATCGTACTTGTTGACCGAGACGATTCGCAAGGGCCGGCCATCGAGCACCAGCGTTGCATCCCGGCACTGCACGAAACCACCGGCGGCGGACACCTCGGCGGCAAGAACGGGCATGACCCATCCCACGAGAATCAGACCCACCCAGAACCAGGACCCGGACCCGTCCGGCGGACGGCGCGGCGGCCGGGATGGATCAATCGAACTGGACGTCATCCAGGACGAACTGCACGGTCTTGGCGCCGCGGAACGTGTTGAACTGGGGCTTGTACGCAATGCTGAAGGCCTCGGCTTCGAGAAGCTTCTTTTCCAGGCGGCCCATGCCGAATCCGATGCACGCCGCC
>DSDH01000225.1 GCA_011055475.1 Phycisphaerales bacterium
GCTCAGCCGCCCGGCCGCGTGGCGCAGCAGCCGATCAGCTTCGCATCTTGCAGGCTGCGGGGCTACGGCCGGAGGACCCATCCGAAGCCGAGAAAGCGATCCGCCGCGCCGACGTCGTCATCGATGCCCTCATTGGGTACAGCCTGCGGGGCGCGCCACGCGGCCGGGCGGCTGAGCTGATCGCGCTGTGCAACGAGCACGCCAGACGGGTGCTCGCGCTGGACGTCCCATCGGGCCTCGACGCCACGACCGGGGAGGCGCCCGGCGCGGTCGTGCGCGCCGACCGGACGCTGACGCTGGCCCTGCCCAAGACCGGGCTGGCCTCTCTCTCCGGCGAGCTCTACGTCGCCGACATCGGCATCCCGCCAGAAGTCTACCGGCCGCTGGGAATTTCGTTCGAACCGTTCTTTGGAAGCCGCTACTGGGTCCGCTTAACGCACAAACGGATGGCAATTCGGTAAACAACCCGCGGCACGGCCATTCAGGGCAATGGAGCGAGCGCCCGCCCCGTCTGGTCAGTCAAGGTCATCGAGAGGAGAACAAGCATGACAGTAGATAGATCACTGGACCAGCGAAGCATCAACACCATCCGCTTCCTGGCCGTGGACGCGGTGCAAAAGGCCAAGTCTGGACACCCCGGGACGCCTATGGGAGCAGCGACCATGGCCTACACGCTGTGGGACCGCTTTCTCAAGCACGATCCCATCCATCCCGGCTGGCCGGATCGCGACCGCTTTGTCCTGTCGCCGGGCCACGCCTCGATGCTGCTCTACGCCCTGCTGCACCTGACCGGCTACGACCTGCCCCTAGAAGAGCTAAGGAACTTTCGCCAGTGGGGTAGCAGGACGCCTGGTCATCCCGAGTATGGCGAGACGCCGGGCGTGGATGTGACCACCGGGCCGCTCGGCCAGGGCTTTGCCCACGGCGTCGGCATGGCCATCGCCGAGCGCTGGCTGGCAGAGCACTATAACAAGCCAGGGCACGAGATCGTCGATCACTACACCTACGCCATCGTCTCCGACGGCGACATGCAGGAGGGCGTGACCAGCGAGGCGGCCAGCCTGGCCGGTACCCTGGGGCTGGGCAAGCTGATCTATCTCTACGACGACAACGACATTCAGATCGAGGGCCGCACCGACATCGCCTTTAGCGAGAACGTGGCCCAGCGCTTTGAGGCCTATGGCTGGCAGGTGACCGGCCCCATCGACGGGCACGAGATCGCCGCCATCGAATCGGCCATCCGCCATGCCCAGGCCGACACACAGCGCCCGTCGCTGGTCATTTGCAAGACCATCATCGGCTACGGCGCTCCGGCGCAGGACACCGCCAAGGTGCACGGCGAGCCACTGGGCGAGGAAGGCGTGCGCGCCGCCAAGGAGACGTTGGGTTGGCCGCAGCAACCGGCCTTTTACGTGCCCGACGACGTGCGGGACCACATGCGGCAGGCGGTGGGCCGTGGGCGGGCGGCGGAGCGAGCCTGGCAAGAACGGATGGAGAGATACGCGGACGCGTATCCCGACCTGGCGGCGCGCCTGCAGGCCGAACTGCGCGGCGAGCTGCCGCTGGACTGGGATGCAGGGCTGGCTGACCTCTTTCCCCCCGGTACGGCGCCGATGGCGACCCGCAATGCCTCCGGCAAGGTGCTCAACGCGCTGGTACAGCGCGTTCACGCCCTGACCGGCGGTTCGGCCGACCTGGCACCCAGCACCAAGACGGCGCTGGTCGGCTATGGCGATTTCGGCTGGCACGCGCACTGCGGCCACAACATGCACTTTGGCGTGCGCGAGCACGCCATGGGCGCCATCGTGGGCGGCATGGCCCTACACGGCGGCGTCATCCCCTACGCAGCGACCTTCCTGACCTTTGCCGACTATATGCGGCCGCCGATGCGACTGGCAGCCTTGATGGGGCTGCGCGTCCTCTATGTCTTTACCCACGACAGCATCGGCATGGGCGAGGACGGCCCCACGCATCAGCCCATCGAGCACCTGATGAACCTGCGCGCTGTGCCCAACCTGACCGTCATCCGGCCGGCCGACGCCACCGAGACGGCGGAGGCCTGGCGGGCCGCCCTGTTGAACCGCAACGGCCCTACGGCCCTAATCTTTTCCCGACAGAACCTGCCGGTGTTGGATCGCACCGAGTACGCTTCCGCTGAAGGTGTGCAGCGCGGCGGGTACGTGCTCTGGAACGCGGATGGCGGCGACCCGGACGTGATCCTGATCGGCACCGGCTCCGAGACCCACGTGGCCCTGGAGGCCGGCAAACAGTTGGCGGCCGAGGGCCTCAAGGCCCGCGTGGTCTCACTGCCCAGTTGGGAGTTGTTCGACCGGCAGCCGGCGGACTATCGAGAAAGCGTCTTGCCACCGGACGTCCGCGCCCGTGTGGCGGTGGAGGCCGGGACCAGACTGGGGTGGGAGCACTATGTGGGCCTGGACGGGGCGGTAGTCGGGTTGAATGGCTTCGGGGCCAGCGCTCCTGCCCCAGTACTCTATGAAAAGTTCGGCATCACCGCCGAAGCCGCTGTGGCAGCGGCCTGGGCACTGCTGGACAGATGATCGCTGTCAATGGAACCAGGAGGTGAAATGATGAGCAAGAATCAAACCGAGCCACAGATCGAGCTGGAAGTGCGTGGTATGACCTGCGATGCCTGCGCCTTGCACGTGACCACGGCCCTGCAAGGGGTGGAGGGCGTGCTGCAGGTGAACGTGCCGGGTTGGGCCTCGGGACAGGCGTTCCTATTGGCCCAGCCGGGCGTGGACGAGGCGCAACTGGTCCGTGCTGTGGAACAAGCCGGGTACCGCGCGAGCGTGCGCACCCGTGCGGCGGCCGCGCAGACAGAACCGCAAGCGAAAACCACAGAGCCAGGCGCTGATTTCGACCTGATCGTCATCGGCACTGGCGGGGGCGGGATGGCGGCTGCGATCAAGGCGGCCGAGCTGGGCCGGCGCGCGGCCATCATCGAGGCCGGCGTCCTTGGCGGGACGTGCGTCAACATCGGGTGCGTGCCCTCCAAGGCGCTCATTCGCGCCGCGGAGGCCTACCACCGGGCCGGGCAGCATCCCTTTGCCGGGGTGCAGACCCGGGCCGAGGCGCTGGACTGGCCGGCCGTGATCGGCCAGAAGGATCAACTGGTGGGCGAGCTGCGCCAGGGCAAATACGAGGATGTGTTGGCCTCCTATGGCGAGCGCATCACCCTGATCCGGGGACGGGCCAGGTTGCTGCCCGATGGGGCCGTGGCCCTGGACGACGGCCGCACCATCACAGCCGCTCGCATGGTCATCGCCACCGGCGCAGCGCCGCGCATTCTACCCCTGGATGGGATCGAGCACGTGGAGGTGTTGACCAGCACCTCCGCCATGGCGTTGGCCGAGCAGCCCCGCTCCCTGATCGTGATCGGTGGCCGGGCCATCGCCCTGGAGCTGGGACAGGCTTTCGCCCGCTTCGGCGTCCAGGTGACCCTCCTGCAGCGCAGCCCACGGCTCATCCCTGAGCACGAGCCCGAGATCGCCGAGGCGCTGGCGGACTATTTGCGCCAGGAGGGGTTGGAGGTCCACACTGGCGTCAGGCCTCTGTCCATCCGCCAGGAGGGGGACGAAAAGGTCATCACCGCTGAGGTGGGCGGCCGGCGGCGCGAGTTCGGCGCCGAGCAGGTGTTGATGGCCGTGGGGCGGACGCCGCATACCTCAGAGCTGGGCCTGGCGGAAGCCGGGGTGGAGCTGGACGCGGACGGTTTCATCGTGGTCAACGACTGGATGCAGACCAGCAATTCGCGCATCTATGCGACTGGCGACGTGACCGATCGCCCTAAGCTGGTTTACGTGGCGGCGGCCGGCGGCGGCATCGCCGCCGAGAACGCGCTGGAGGGCAACCGCAAACGGTTGGACCTGACGGTCCTGCCGGACGTGATCTTTACCGACCCGCAGGTCGCCAGCGTGGGGCTGACCGAGAAACAGGCACTCGCCCGCGGTTATGACGTCAAAGCGACGGTTTTGCCCCTGAGCTATGTGCCCCGGGCGCTGGCCGCGCGCGACACGCGCGGGCTGATCAAACTGGTGGCCGACCGCAATTCCGACCGGCTGCTGGGCGCCCACGTGCTGGCGGCCGAGGCTGGCGAGGTGATTCAGACGGCCGCGCTGGCCATCCGCGTGGGACTGCGCTACGGCTTTACCGTCAGCGACTTGAGAGAGATGCTGTTCCCCTATCTGGTGCAGGTGGAAGGGTTGAAACTGGCAGCGCAGACATTCGAAAAAGACGTTGCTCAGCTCTCGTGCTGTGCCGGCTGATCAAAGCGGGAGGAGTTTTATTTCAATGAATCTCGACGGAAAAGTCGCGATTGTCACCGGCGGCGCGGTGCGCCTGGGCAGAGCCCTGGCGCTGGCGCTGGCCGAGCAGGGAGGCCGGCTGGCCATCCACTATGGTTCATCGGCTGGCCCTGCCGAAGCAGTAGTGGGGGAGATCAAGGCAATGGGCAGCGATGCCACGACCATCCAGGCCGACCTCAGCCAGCCGGGTGAGGCACGGTCCATCGTCGAGCGCGCGGTGGCCCGTTTCGGCCAGGTGGACATCCTGGTGAACAGCGCCGCGATATTCGAGTCCGGCAACTGGGACGACACGACGGAGGCCAACTGGGACCGGCACTTTGCCATCAACCTGAAATCCCCTTTCTTCCTGAGCCAGGCCTTTGCTGCGCAGGTGGGGCGGGAACGGGCCGGGCACGTCGTCAACATCGCCGACTGGCGGGGTGCGCGTCCTGGGCCCGATCACGTGGCCTATACCTTGACCAAGGCGGCGGTGATCGCCATGACCAGGAGCCTGGCCCTGGCGCTGGCCCCCAACATCCAGGTCAATGCCATCGCACCGGGGTTGATCCTGCCGCCGCCGGGCCAGGATCAGGCCTACCTGGAAACCAAGGCCAGCCAAGTTCCCGCGCGGCGGGTGGGCTCGCCGCAAGAGATTGCCGACGCCATGATCTTTTTGCTGCGCTCCGATTTCGTCACCGGGGACCTGATCTTTGTGACCGGCGGCGAGCATCTGTAATTGGGATCGGGAGGCAACGATGAGCGATCAAATCGTGATAAAGGACCTGCTGATCAGGACGATCGTCGGTATCAATGAAGAGGAACGCCGCAATCGCCAGGACGTGCTGATCAACATCACGCTGCACGCCGACACCCTGCTGGCCGGCGCCTCCGACGACATCCAAGATGCGGTCAACTATCGCACCATCACCAAAAAGGTCATCAGGAGAGTCGGGGAGTCGAGCTTTTACCTGGTGGAGAAAATGGCCGCCGAAATCGCTGCGATCTGCCTGGACGATCCGCGCGTAGAGGCGGTCGACGTCCGAGTCGAGAAACCGGGCGCCCTGCGCTTTGCCCGTTCAGTCGGGGTAGAGATCCACCGCACACGTTCTGGGAAGGCGGTGTAGGTGAACCGCGTCTTTGTATCTTTGGGCTCGAATATCGACAGCGAGCGCAACCTGCGCGAGGCGGTCCGGCGCCTGGCGGCGTCCTGCCGCCTACTGGCGGTCTCGCCCGTGTACGAGACCGCCCCGGTGGGCAACACCGAGCAGCCGAATTATTTGAACGCGGCGGCTCTGGTCGAGACCGAGTTGACTGCTGCGGAGCTGAAGGAGCGTGTGCTGCAGGTCATTGAAGGCGAACTGGGGCGCGTGCGCACCGAGGACAAGAACGCCCCGCGCACCATCGATCTGGACATTGCCCTGTACGGCGACGCGGTGCTCGATCTGGGGCCGCGCCACATCCCCGATCCTGACATCCTGCGCTATCCACACGTGGCCGTGCCGCTGGCCGACCTCGCGCCCCGCCTGCGCCATCCAGAGACCGGACAGACGTTGGCAGAGATTGTGCGCGGCTTGCCCGATGTTGGATTACGCCGCCGAGAGAATATACACTCGAGTGGTGATCAGACGACAGACAAGGAGTAAACGATGAACAAACCGTTAGAGATTCACCCCGCGGATTACGACGTTTTTCGCAATGATCTGACCGACATACCGGAGCGAGCCTGTAGCGGCGAGATCGAGTGCGCCGTGCGCGACATCCTCCAGGCCATCGGCGAGGATGTGCAGCGCGAAGGGTTGCTGGATACCCCGGCCCGCGTGGCGCGCGCTTACGCCGAACTCACCGCCGGCTACCACGTCGACCCGGTGAAACTGATCAACGACGCCATCTTTGACGTACAATATGACCAGATGGTCATCGTGCGCGACATTGACTTTTACAGCCTGTGTGAGCATCACTTGCTGCCCTTCCTGGGACAGGTAAGCGTCGCCTACATTCCTGATGGGAGGGTGATCGGCCTGAGCAAGATCCCGCGCATCGTGGAGATGTTTGCCCGCCGTCTACAGGTGCAGGAACGGATGACCCAGGAGATTGCCGAGTTCCTGAACGAGACGCTCCATCCGCTCGGCGTGGCAGTGGTAGCCGAGGGGTTGCACATGTGTGCGGCCATGCGTGGGGTTAAAAAGGCCAACGCGCGCATGGTCACGAGTGCCATGCTCGGCGCCTTCAAGGAAAACGCGACCACCCGCAACGAGTTCTTTGGACACATTGGACGAGAGCACGTCGGCTTCTAGGTTCGATCGACGAGACCGTAAGCAGGTGAGAAACGGGGCCTCGAGATCATCAGAACGGTGACCCGAGAGGAACACGAAACAGAAAGGGAACAGGGAAAGGACCATGACGACAAGACTACAACAACTGGCTGCTCTCGGGCAGTCGATCTGGTACGACAACATTCGCCGGGCGCTGCTCGATTCGGGCGAACTGCAAGCCCTCGTCGCCGCAGGGGTGACCGGCGTGACCTCGAATCCGTCCATCTTTCAAAAGGCGATCGCCGGCAGCGCCGATTACGACGAGGCCTTGGGCGAGCTGGTGACGCAGGGGCGCTCCGAGATCGAGATATTCGAAGCGCTGGCCATCGAGGACATCCGGCGCGCCGCCGACCTGCTGTGGCCCGTCTACGAGCGCACGGCTGGCGGCGACGGCTACGTCAGCCTGGAAGTCAGCCCGACGCTGGCCCACGACACGGAGGGCACCATCGCCGAGGCGCGGCGGCTGTATGCCGCGCTGAACCGCCCCAACGTGATGATCAAAGTGCCGGCCACACCGGCCGGCATCCCGGCTATCGAGATGCTCATTAGCGAGGGGATCAACGTCAACGTGACCCTCATGTTTTCGGTGGATCACTACAACGCCGTAGCGGAAGCCTACCTCGCCGGCCTGGAAAAGCTGGCTGCTGCCGGTGGTGATCTATCCAGCGTCGCTTCCGTCGCCTCCTTTTTCGTCAGCCGGGTGGACACGGCCGTGGATCGCGCGCTGGAGGCGGTCGGCAACGAGGAGCTGTTGGGCCAGATCGCCATCGCCAACGCCAAGGTGGCCTATGCGCGCTTCCAAGAGACCTTTGACGGGCCGCGCTGGAAAGAGCTGGCCGCCCAGGGCGCGCGCGTCCAACGGCCGCTGTGGGCCAGCACCGGCGCCAAGAACCCGCTCTACCCCGATACGCTCTACGTCGACGCGCTCATCGGTCCCAACACGGTCAACACCGTGCCGCCGGCGACGCTCGACGCCTTTATCGATCATGGTACGCCCGCGTCCACCCTAGAGCCGGGAGTGGACGAGGCCCGCGCGCAGTTGGCGCGCCTGGCCGACCTCGGCATCGACCTGGCGGCCATCACCCAGCAGCTCCAGGACGACGGGGTGGCGGCCTTTGCCGACGCCTTTCGCTCGCTCCTGGGCAGCATCGCCGAAAAGCGGGAGCGATTGCTTGCACAGTGGCAGCGGCGCGAGGCGAACCTGGGCGAATATCAGGCCGCCGTCGACGCGGCCCTGCAAGAGATCGTCGCCGACCGCATCGTGCCGCGCATCTGGGCGCACGACCACACCGTCTGGAAGCCGGACCCGACCGAGATCACCAACCGGATGGGCTGGCTGCACAGCCCCGAGACGATGCTCGAGCAGCGCGGCCGCCTGACCGAGCTGGTGGACGGGGCGCTGGCCGACGGCTACACCGACGTTTTGCTGCTGGGCATGGGCGGCTCGAGCCTGGCGCCGGAGGTGTTCAGCAAGGTCTTTGGGGAGACGGCCGGCGCGCTTCGCCTGGCCGTGCTCGACAGCACCGATCCGGGCGCAGTCCTGGCCCATACCGAGCGCCTGGACCCGGCGAGGACGCTGTTCATCGTCTCCACCAAGTCAGGCGGCACCGAGGAGACGTTGTCCTTCTTCAAGTACTTTTACAACTGGACCGCACAAGCCCTGGGCACTGAGCAAGCCGGCAGACACTTTGTGGCCATCACCGATCCTGGCAGCAAGCTCCAGACGTTGGCGGACGAGTACCATTTTCGCGCCACTTTTCTCAACGACCCCAACATCGGCGGGCGCTACTCGGCGCTATCCTACTTCGGCCTTGTACCTGCAGCCTTGGTCGGGGTGGACGTCGAGAGGCTGTTGGAGCAGGCGCTCACCATGGCCTGCAACTGCGAGCCATGCAACTGCCCCATCAACGGCGACAACAACGGCGCCTGGCTGGGCGCGGTCCTGGCTGAGCTGGCC
>DSDH01000119.1 GCA_011055475.1 Phycisphaerales bacterium
CCGATCCAGGGGGGTGCCCATCTCGATCACCTCGCCGAAGCGGACGACCTGTCGCCAAGGGGTCGCACTGGCGCGAACCCGCACCCACAGTGGACTTTCCTCTGCGGGAACGGTTGTGCCGTCCACGAGGATTTCGTAGCCCTCGTAGGGGAATTCAAAATCCAACTCCGCCGGAAAACAGCGGTCAAGCGGTTCGACGTAGATCGGCAGCAGGGTGAACTCGCCGCCGCTGTCGCGAGCCTCCGCGGTCAAGGTGTGGGAGCCAAAAAACTCGGACGGACCCAGTCCGAGCTCGTGAGGAATGAGGCTGCAAAGAAACGGCTCGCTGTAGTCCGTCTCCACCAGCCGCCCATCCAGGAAAAACCGAACGAATTCCACGCCCGACGGATCACTGGCGGGCACCTCAAACTCCAGCGGCACCTCGGTCCGCAGCACCCGCTCCCGTCCGATGGCCGGGCCGGCGCCGTCCGGCGGCACCGGTGTCGTGAAGTAAAGAATCTCGCTGAGCGTCGTATTGTCGGAGTCATCGATCGAGCGGGCCTGGACGTGGTAGGTCGCGCCCCGCTCGAGATCCTTGGCCCGGATTTCATGATTGGTTCTCAGCCCTGTCTGGGCCAGGACCGCGTCGACCGTGCCGGCGCGGCGGCCGAGCAGGATCGCACCCCGCGTCGGCTCATCGGTCTGCCAGGTGATCTTGGCGTTATCGGAATTCAGCTCACTGACCGTGGGTCCGGCCACGATCTGCGGCGCCGTCGTATCGCATTTCCAGGTTTCGGTGCGCGTGTTGTTCTTCTCGTCGTCTTCCAGCACTTCATTGTCTGCGTCGGCGATCACTTCGATCGTGTCGGAGGGCGCACCGCAGTGCCAGGTGTACTTGTCGAAGAAGCGGTCGGCTCGCTGGCCCGGTTTGAGGGTGGGCAGGCTCCAATCGGTCATGGCATAATAGCCGTTCACACGCAGATGGGTGTCGTGTCCCGAGGGGCTGTAGGCGTCACCGGCGTTTTGGTCCGGGTGAATGCCGTCGTCGCGCATCGGCGTCGCGACCTGCGGGCCGTACATGACGCGGTAGATGAGCCGGACCTGGTCGAGGGGGAAAAAGGACTCGCCTACAGAGGCTGTGACGATGATGTCCTCGGACGCCGCGGGCGCCGGCGGCGGCGCCGACACGGTGTGGATGACCGGACCGATGTCCGCGGCGCTATCCCCGTTGGGCGCGCCCGGGGTAGGTTCGCTGAAGTATCGGTATTGCTGGGATGAGGACCAGGGCTGTGTGGCCGTGAGGCGGCAGGACCACAAGAAGTCGTCATCCTCTGCCGCGATGTTGAGTCCTTGCACGGCCAGCACGTTTTCGCCGGCGGTAAGGACTCCCAGGAAGGGCGTGACGTCGATCTCTTCGAAGACAACGGCCTGTTCATCGGGATGCACGGCGACGGCGGCGGCGTTCCACGGCGCGGGCGACGGGGTGTTTCGCCGGGCAATCTCGACACCGTTGAGATACGCGATGAAGCCGTCGTCATACTTGACGTGGAGCCGAAGGTCTTCGAGGTCTTCGGGGGCCTGCACCTGAAAGGCGTGGCGGATGTACACCGACGCGTTACTCGCGTACATCGCCGGCTCCACGTCCGTCCTGATGAGGCCGGCGTATCCGGAGATCGCGCGGGGAGACACGCCGGCGGCCAGCGCCGCCACCTCATGCTCGCCAAGGGCGTCGGTCCAGATCGAGACATCGTCCATCCAGCCGTCGAAAAAGCCGACACTGCCATTGGCCGAGCCGATGTACCAGGGGTATTCTCCGGTGTGCAGCACGAACGATCGTGGGGCTGAGAATACACGGATGCCGTCGACGTAGCCGCTCCAGAGCGACCCATCGTAGGTATAAGCGACGTGGTGCCAGTCCGCATCAGCAACGGGCATCTGCGAGCCCGGTCGCGGGTCCTCGCCGGTGGCATGCGGACCGAAGAATTCGACGTGGTCGTCCACGTACTCGTAGATAATGGCCTGCTGATAGCTGCCGCTGTGGCGCGAGAGGAGATACGTGTGGATCTGGTCGCGATCGTTGGACTTCATCCAGAGGGATAGAGTGAATGCCGAGCCGATGCGCAGGTCCGGGGCATCGGGGACGAGGACGTAGTTGCTGGCCCCGTTGAGACGCAGGCTGGCGCCCCGTCCGAGAGGGCCGGGCACGTCCGTGCTGAAGACCGCCCCGTAATTGACGGCCGTGTTGCCCCGCTGTGACACGTCTTCGAACGTGCCGTTGAAGTCCCAGTAGCCGGCCAGCCGTGCGTCCGAGGTTGAGAGGACCCGGCCGATGTCGAGCGGCAACACGCTGCCGTCGGACAGACCCTCGATCTGGTCCTGGCTCAAGGCCACATCCCAGATCGCCACATCGTCGATTTGGCCGTTCCAGGGCGCCGCACCGAATCGGGAGCCGATAACCAGGGGATCGGCGTTGTCCGGGTGGCCGGTCTCCGGGACTTCGCCGTTGAGCACCCCGTCGATGTACAGTCGAAGCATCGCCCCATCGAACGCGGCGAAGAAATGATGCCACTGGCCATCGTTGACGGGGTCTCGGCTGATGACGCGGGTGTCGACGTCCTCCTGCATCCGAAAGCTGATCTTGCCGGCATCCGCGAAGGCCTCCATGCGGGTCACGAAATGCCTTCTGGGGCCCTTCTCCATGACGATCTTGGCCTGGGTTTCCGTTGTCTTGAACCAAAAGGCCACGGTGAAGGCCTGGCCGGCGCCGGTGGCCAGATTCAGGCTCGGCGAGTCCGGCACCTGCACACCATCCGAGATGCCGTCAAAGGCCAGCGACCTCCCTGAGACAAGGGCGGGGGGGATATCATCAAGGAAGGTCGTCCCACTGGCCACGGCGTGATTGCCGTTGCCGGAATGGTCGAGCAGGTCCTCATCGAAGGTCCAATAGGCGACCAGATGGGCGGTGGGACGGGCCTGGCCGCCTCGGTCGTAACCGACGGGTGTCCAGCCCGCGGTCCAGACCGAATCATCAAACTCTCTGGAGTGCCAGGCATGGCCGAGCGAATCATCGATGGGGACATGGTATCTGATCGCGTCGCCCTCGTCGATCAGATGGGCCGCGATGGTATTCTCAATGAGGCCATAGGACACATCGGGCAGTTGGGGCGGATACGGGTCCCCGTATGCATGCAGGAGGGCCTTGTCCGGGTTCACGACGGCCAGATACTCGCCCGTTCTGTCCAGCGAGAAGTCGGTGTGCAGTTGGCCGCCCGGATCGCGGCGATCCTTTCCCGAGGCGAACACCAGCAGATACTCGCCGCCGCCAAGCCGAACGGCGGGGAACGGCCATTGCGTGGGATTACTGGAATTGTCTGTCAGGAACCAACCGTCCAGATCGACCGGAATCGCGGAGATGTTGTGGACTTCTATCCAATCCGAGAAGTCCCCGTCCTCATCGGAGATCGTGGTGCTGTTGGAGGCCATAAACTCCGTGATCCGCAGGGGGCTGGCGGCATCCTGCCATTGAGCCGCCACGAGGGCGAGATCGGCCAAGTCTACACGGCCGTCCAGGTCGAGGTCTCCGCACACCGGCCCCGTGCAATCGGAGAGCCAGTGGTCGGCGATGATCCCCAGGTCCCCGATATCGACAGCGCAGTCGCCGTCAAGGTCTCCCAGGGGGCATACCGCCGGCGCCAGCGGCGCGATCACGGCCACCAGGCTGAGGATCAACCACACCTGTACGCAGCCCCTCGTCACGGGGAGCAACATGTCGGACCTGCGGTTCATGCTAAGCCATCACTCTCCAATGCGGTTGGCACAAAACATTTCACAGCCGCCAGGGCATCCGTGTGGCTCGCGACAGGAGTCGATCGGCCGCCGCGTCGTTTACGAAGCGTTCCGTCCGGCCATCCCACGTGAGCGCCCGTCCCAGCCGGGCGGAGATCTCGACGAGGTTGCAGGTTGTGGTGGCATGATGGCCGACCTCCGCGCAGGCGGCGGTGGCCCGGCGGGTCTTGATGCCATCCAGGAAATTCCGGTGATGTCCCGGGCTGGTATAGAGATGCAGCTCCTGGGGGCCTATGACCGAATCCAGGATGCCAGCCGGCTGGGCGGTCGTGGTGCCGTTGCCGCTGATGTGAATCCAGCCTTCGGTCCCGACGAAGCGGATGCCGTCCGGATGGGGGCGTCCTTCGCTGCTGTAGCTCATCCTGACGCCGTTGGCGTAGACGATCTCGGCGCGCCAGGCGATCGGACAGTCAACCAATCCATCCGGCGGGCAATCGGCCCAGGGCGTATGGACCTGAACGGGTGTCACCTCATCGCCGATGCCCCACTGACCGATATCCACGAAATGCACACCGTTGCCGCTGATGAAGCCGGCGGTGTAATCGGCGATATAGTACCAGTAGCACACCTCGTTACCGCGGGCGACGCGCTGGGGCGAAAAGGGCGCCAGCGGTGCGGGCCCCAGCCACAGGTCGTAATCGAATCCATCGGGCACGGGGGTCTCGGGAAAATTGCGGCCGGTCTGCACGCCGGGGTTGATCCCGAGGATGCCGACCTCCACGTCGGTCAGATGTCCCAGTCGGCCGTTGCGGACAAGCTCACACACCCGCCGGAAAGGCGCATACGACCGACGCTGCAGGCCCGTCTGCAGGATGCGTCCATAGGTGGCGGCGGCCCTGACAAGCCGGCGGCCTTCGACCACGGTCCGCGTGAGCGGTTTTTCCACGTAGACGTCCTTGCCGGCCTGCATGGCCTGCACGGCCAAGATGGCGTGCCAGTGATCCGGCACACCAACACACACGGCGTCGATGTCCGGGCGGGCCAACAGGTCGCCGAAGTGGCGATAATCGGTGCACACGCCCGACCCGTGGGCCCCGTTAACGTTAATACGATCACGCAGTGGCTGGCGGCGGTCTCTCACCGGATCACACACCGCCACGATGCGACAGTCGCTGTGGCCGAGAAAGGCCGTGGCGTGGGCGGTGCCGATGTTGCCCGTGCCCAACAGGCCCAACGTGATGCGATCGCTCGGCGCTGCGCGGCCGTCCGCGCCACGGACAGAGCAGGGAACAACGGCAGGAAGGCCGACCGCGCCGGCCAACCCGAGGGCGGCGTTCCTCCCGAAATCGCGTCGCGTCATTCTGTCGTGATTCATTCGCATAGCACCATCCCTCGCGCCATCGGTCCTTGCGGGCCTATCGCGAAGGCGCTGGATCCGGAAACCAACCACGGAGGAACGCCTCAATTCCCCCATTATAAACAGCCTCGGCCAGGAACTCCGTTCCGGCCTGATTGCCCCACGAGTACGTGATGATGAGCCGACCTTCATATTCACAGAAGTCAATGTCCGAGTTATTGACGTTTTGTGCGGTACGGATCGCGTCCCGCTGCCTTGGCGTGAGGTTCGGATTTGCGATTTTTCGGTCTTCATCACACGCCCGCAAGACGGGATTGAGCGGGCTCGGTTCCCACTGGATCAGGTCCCGCGAGCGCACCATGCGCATCTCGTATCCCTCATGCGCCTCGAGGTAGAAGTTGTAGAACCACCCGTCCAGATAGCGAAGGCAATGCGGCGCGGTATAGCGGTCCATGGCGTAGTTGCATTCGGGGCCGAGCAGCGTCCAGGTGCGCAGGTCTGCGGACGTGGCGAACAGCGCGGTGAAACGATGGCCGGCGAGTTCCGGCGGCTTGCCGATCTCATACATGAGCACGTATTGACCATCGGCCTTGCACAGGGAGGTGTTGAAGATGCCCACGCCCGGGCGGTCAAAGAGCTTCTGTAGTCGCCAGTTCTCCAGGTCGCTCGAGACGAACATGAAGACGGCCGAGCCGTCCCACTCCTTGACACAGGTCACGTAGACCGTGCCGTTGTCCACGAAGGCGCTGCCGAGATGAAAACCCCTCGCAAAAGAAGGTGTCGGTCGACCGGTCGCGTGGTCCACAAAACGAAAATACGAGTCGCCGGTATCGTTGCCCCAATATCCCGGGCGAACATATTCGAAGCGGTATAACGTGTCCTTGAAGACAACGGGTGTGGTCTCGACCAGGTCGAGGTCCATGGTGCCGCGCTTGACGATGTCGGGCCTGCGGCCCCGCGCCGCTTTGGCGGGTTCGTTGACGAGGACTTCATCCACGAACAGCCAGGCCTTTCTGCCCTTGGCGTGGTGCCAATCCGGGATCGTACCGATGCTTGCCGCCCGCACCCGAACATATCGTGCCCGCGTGTTTACGTTGTCGATTCCGATCACGCGCGTCATCGGCCCCGGCTCCTTCAACCCGATTTCGTGTCCGACCGTGGCGATGATATGATACTGCTCGCCATCGTCAGAAACCGCGAATTCAACCTGCCGCGGCAGGAAGATGCCGACGGAAACGGATTGCAGGAAATGGGCGGCGAGCGAACGGATCGCCACGGGTTTGCCGAGATCGATGATTGCTTCGAGATCCCGCCCCTCGTAGCCGAGCCAGTCGCCGCCGGCGTGATCGGCAGGCGAGAGAATGCCGTCGGTGAGGGTCGCGGGGCCGGCGGCAGCGTATTGGGGTGCGGGATTGGCGGAAAGCCGTACCCGGCATCCGGCCGCCGCATGCTCGGTTTTACTTGTCGCCAGCGTCTCCCAGACCTCGTCCGGCAGCATCCGCTGGCGATAGGCCTCGAAGTGATCCGCGATACGACTGTCGGCGGTCAGGTCCCACATCGAGGTGTTCTTCTGCCGAAGGGCCAGGACCCCCGCGATCCACCCCTGGGTCCAGCCGGTTTCGGTAGCCCAGGCGCCCCAACCGACGTCGGCGTTACTGGCCCAGTAATCCCATCGGTTGTACTCGAAAGCCCGAAACCAGGCCCCGTCGAACTCAGGCCGGCTCGTGCTGGCCGCCTGGATTCGGCAGAGGAACTGAGCGAGTTTGTCCTCCGCGTTGCGGTAGTACGCATCTCCCGTGGCCGCGGCTGCCTCGTGGAGGGCGAATAAGGCGAAGTTGCTCGTGTAGAGAAGATCGCAGACGGGATCGCCGTTTTTCTGAAGCAGGGTCGCTTCGTGTCGCCCATAGTCCTCGTTCGACCGCGGCGGTCCATAGCTGCTGCCCGCGCCGCCGCCGATTTCCTCGCGGATGGCGCCGCACGCATCCTGTTTGTCCAGCAGCTCATCGGCCATGAGTCGCAGCCACGCCCGATGCTGCGGGGTATCATCCACGCGGACGAGCCACGCCAGCGGCAGGATCATGCGGGCCCGCTCCTGCTGGATGCCGTTGGTCCACCGCCACTGGTCGGGGTAGGCCTTCATCATCATGTCGATCGCGGTGCGGGCGCGCTCGAGAAGAGGTTCGTATCCGGTCTTGTCGTACAGCCACAAATAGGTCGCCCAGAGCCAGCTCTCGTAGTGGGGGGCGTAATTGACGCGGTTGCTTGCGAAATGAGGGCGCCAGCCGGAGGCCTGCAGGCTGCTGTCGTGATGATTGTTTCCCCTGAAGCCCCTGCGGCCCGCGGTGCGGAAGTTGCCCAGGATGCCTTTGAGCAGGGCCTCGTCCCAGCGGTCCGTCCCTAATGCGGCCGCCGTGGCCATCGTTCCCAAAAAGGCCCGGGCGTTGTCATCCCCGTAATAGACGACCGCACCCGCCGGCCGGGTATCCCAACCGAGCAGGCCGTAGGAAGGGCTCTCAGGGTCGGCCCGCGGACCCTGCTGAATGTTGGAGGAAAAGTACACGTAGTCCAGGAGATTCGATGCGATCTCCCGGCTGGCGGACTCGCCGTCCAAGAGACTGCGAAGCGCAAACGCCATGGCGGATTCACAATTGCAGTCGGCCCGCATGTACCAGCGGACATATTGACTGCCGTCATAGAGGATTCTCGAACTGAACCCTTCGAGCATTCCGCAACGCCCGCTGCCGATGGGCCAATCCGCTCGCGGGGCAGGGGCCACACGGTCGTGCCATTGGGCCGCCTCGTCCCATTCGTGACTCCACTGCTCATGGATCAGAAATCGGGCGTTACGGTACCAGTCCACGCCGCGCAGGACGGCCCGCCGTTCGTGGTCGGCCGGCATCTCCTCGTTGCGGCCGTAAGAGGGCCGGACGGACGGCTCGAATCGCAGATCGGGGCGGACCCCGCCTTCGGTAAGCCACTTCAGAATCGCGCTCCAGATGATGGGCCATGCCTCGGTCGGCGCGTAACGACCCGTCACAAAATGGCTCAGCTTGGTGGTCGCCACCAGTACTCCATCGGAATGCTCGAAGAGGATCGGCTCCGCGGACTCGGGCAGGCCGTACACGGCCGTGTCGAAACCAGCCACCTTGGCGACCACCATCCAGGGCTTCTTGGCCTCGAAGGGGATGTAGTGGCAGTCCTGGACGGCCACAATGCGCATGGGCTCCAGGGTCTTGCCGAACCGATCCGAGGTAATGACGACCCTTTCCCAGTACGTACGTTTCGGCTCGCCGCCCCGCAGACCGGGAAGAGACGCGGGATACTCGATATACAGCCGGAGCTTCTTCCGCTCGGCCCTGGCCAGCAGGGCGGGGTCAACCTCCGTCGCGGCCGTCGGATAATCGCCCGCGAG
>DSDH01000221.1 GCA_011055475.1 Phycisphaerales bacterium
GATGGCGCTGCGGCTGGCGGCGTTCGGCGTCGGCCAGGTGGAGCCGAATCCCGCCGTGGGCTGCGTGCTGGTCCGCGATGGCAAGGTCATCGGCAAGGGCTACCATAAGAAGTTTGGCGAGGCGCACGCCGAGATCAACGCCCTGACCGACTGCCGCGTCCGAGGCGAGGACCCGGCGGGGGCGACGATGTACGTCACGCTCGAGCCGTGCTGCCACCATGGCAAGACCGGCCCGTGCACGGATGCCATCCTTGAAGCGCGAATCGCCAGAGTATTCGTGGCCATGTCCGATCCGGCCGAGCACGCCAACGGCCGCGGCATCCGCCAGCTTCGCGGCGCGGGGCTGGACGTGGAGGTCGGGCTCTGCGAGCACTACGCGCGGCTGCTGAACGCGGCTTACATCAAATACGCCCGCACGCACCGGCCTTACGTGATCGTCAAGTGGGCCCAGAGCCTTGACGGCAAGCTCGCCTGGAAGCCCGACAGCGGGCCGCGATGGATCTCCGGGCCGCTGAGCCGCCGCGATGCGCACCGCCTGCGACGCGCAAGCCAGGCCATTCTCACGGGCGTGAACACGATCCTCGACGATGACCCCCTGCTGACACCGCGGCCGCCCAAAGGTAAGAGCCCGCTGCGGGTCATCCTTGACAGCCAGTTGCGGATCCTGCTGCGTCGAAAGGTGATGAATACGCGACGGTTCGGCTCGCTCTTGTTCACGACCGAGACAGGCGTCGTCGGACAGGACAAGAAAATCGACCGTATCCTCAGCAAAGGGGTGGACGTGACGGTGGTGCCTGAGGTGCAGGGCCGCTGCGGATTGAAGACCGTACTGACCGAGCTGGCTCGACGCGAGGTGCAGCAGGTGCTCGTCGAGGGAGGGCCGACGCTGATCACCGCGTTTCTTGAAGAGGGTCTGGCCGACGCGGTCCGCATCTACATCGCGCCCATCCTGCTGGGTGATCAGGGACACAAACCGCTCAGCGACGCCATGGCCGCCCTGACCCGACCCACGACCCTGACTGATCCGGAGATCAAGACCTTCGGCCACGATGTCTGCATCAGCGGCGAAATCGACTACTCGAAAAGCGAGGCATCACCCCGATAGGCCGGCCCCGGGCGGTGGGTCAGTCCGCAACGGCCTCCAGCTTGGCATAGCGCGACAGCAGGGTCTTGGTGCCGCCTGAGCCGAACCGGACCACCACGATGCTGTCGGCGCCGAGGTCGATGAATTGCTCGACCCGGCCACGGCCGAACTTGGGATGCTGAACCCGCTGATTCTTCCGGAAGGCCGGTTCCTTGCGCGGTGCGGCCTTCGTGGGCAGATCGCCGCCATCATCGACGGCCGGCTCCCTGTCGAAGTCCTCTTCCTCCTGCCCGGTGTAACCCAGTTCATACAGGAACGGGGACGGCGCCGTCGCCAGAAACTGGCCGTGAATCGTGCGATACCGGCTGTACACCAGCACCAGGTGCTCCCGGGCCCGCGTAATGCCGACGAACAGCAGCCGCCGCTCCTCTTCCATCTGCTCGGGATCATCCATCGACCGCTCGTGGGGCAGCAGACCTTCTTCAAGCCCCACGATGAAGACGTTGTCAAACTCCAACCCCTTGGCGGCGTGCAGCGTCATCAGACTCACCTTGCCGCTGCCCGACTCGTAGGCGTCGGTGTCGCTGTAAAGGGCGATCGTCTGGAGCCAGTCGGCCAGGCTGGGGGTCTCGACCGTCCGATCGTACAGGGCCGCCGCATTGATCAGCTCCTCGACGTTCTCGATGGCGCTTTCCTCCTTCGTCCCCGCCGCCGCCAGGTAGACGGCGTAGCCGCTTTCCTCGAACACCCGCTCCATCAGCGGTGCCACGGGGCCCTCGACCTCGGCGCGAAAGCCCTCGATCATCGCCGCGAACGCGGCCAGCTTGCTCCGCGCTGCGGACGGCAGCACGTCGGCCTTTCCGGCCCGGCGGGCCGCGGCGTCCAGGCTCAGCCCGTGCTTTTCCGCCCACGTCTGGAGCCGATCGAGCGTGGTCTTGCCGATGCCCCGCGGATGGGTGCCGACGGCCCGGAGAAAGGCCACGTTGTCATCGGGGTTGGCGACCACCTTCAGGTAGGCCAGCATATCGCGGATTTCCTTGCGGTTGTAAAACTCCACACCCCGGACGACCTGGTACGGGAGGCGGCGACGGATCAGGGCCTCTTCGACCGGCCGACTCATCGCGTTGACCCGGTAGAAGACCGCGACCTGGCCGGGATCGACGCCCTGGGCCAGCCGCTCGGCCACCGCATCGGCGACGAACTCGGCCTCGCTGTACTCGTCATCGGCGTTATGAACGACCACCGCCGTCTCGGCCGGCTCGCGGGTGGGAATCAACGTCTTGGCCTTACGCCGTTGATTGAACGCGATGAGCCGGTCGGCGCACTGGAGGATGTGCGGCCGCGAGCGGAAGTTCTCCTCCAGCTTGACCACAACGGCATCGGGCCAGTCCTTCTCGAACACCAGGATGTTCTCGATGTCGGCCCCGCGCCAGCGATAGATCGACTGATCCGGGTCCCCCGTGACGCAGAGATTGCGATGCGCCAGCGCCAGGCCCTTGGCGATCTGGTACTGCGCGTGGTTGGTATCCTGATACTCGTCGACCAGCAGGTAACGGTAGCGATCGCTCAGGACCTGCCGAATCTCCGGATGGTCGCGCAACAAAAAGGCCGTCTTGACCAGCAGGTCATCGAAATCCACGGCGTTGTTCGCCGCCAACCTTGCCTGGTAGGCCCGATAGGCCTGGGCCAGCGCCTTGGTGTAGAAATCGTCGGCCCGCTCGGCGACGCTGTCGACGTCTTCCAGATCGTTCTTGCACCGCCCGACCGCCGCCAGCATCCGGGCCGGCTGGAAGCGGCTGGTGTCCACCTTCGCCGCGGCCAGGGCCTCCTTCATCACGCGCTTCTGATCGCTGTCGTCATAGATGCTGAAGTTCGGCCGCAGACCCGCCGCCTCGGCGTACTGCCGCAGGATCCGCACGCACAGCGAATGGAACGTACTGATATGCACGCCCCGCCGCAGCCCCATCGCGAGGACCCGCTGCCGCATCTCCTCGGCGGCCTTGTTGGTGAACGTGATCGCACACAGGTGGTACGGCGGCACCCCCTTACGGGTCAAGGCGACGATTCGATGGGTGATCACGCGGGTCTTGCCGCTGCCGGGCCCGGCCAGCACCAGCAGCGGACCGTCCACGTGGCAAACGGCCTGCCGCTGCGCCTCGGTCAGGCCGTCCAGAAACGCCGAGGAGATACGAGAATGACGATCCATCGCATGAGTCCACCGAAAGGGAAATTGCCGATGTTGATGTCACCCGATTCTGCAAGGGCATTCAACCACGTTCGGTGGGAGCTGTCAATACCGCCCGCGAAGAACGGCCGTCAGAGGGGCCTTGCGGCGACGAGAAACCGCGCCTTCCGGAGCATTATCCGTGGATCAGGCGGTAGGCCCGCATGACCTCGGCCACGGACCAGGCCTGGGCAAAGGCCCCGCGCGGCGTATGCGGCTCGTCGCCGTCGAAGATTTCGTTGATACTGCCCAGACAGCCCTGGTGCATCAGATGATCCAGCAACGGCCGCAAAAACTCGGCCGCCTCGGCGCGGCCGCTCTTGTCGGAGCGATGCACGCGCAGAAACGCCTCGATGAAGGGCCCGATCAGGTGCGACCAGACCGTGCCCTGGTGATAGGCCCGATCCCGCTGAAAGGCGTCCCCCTCATAACGACCGATGTACCGCGGGTCGTGGCGGCTCAGCGAACGCAGGCCGTATGGCGTGAGCAATTCCCGCTCGACCACGTCCACCACGCGCTGCTGCCAACTGAACGGCAACGGCGAATGCGGTAACGACACGGCGTAGATCTGGTTGGGCCGCAGGCCCGTGTCGACCGAGTCGTCCGGAAGCACGCAATCGTTGAGGTAGCCGGTCGAGGCGTTCCAGAACAGGCGGCGGAAGCTGTGGGCCACCTTCTCGGCCAGTTCCCGATAGAACCGCGACTCATCCGCATTGCGGCGCTGGTAGTACGCCGCCAGAGAACACAGGTCGTTGTACCACAGCGCGTTGACCTCCACGGCCTTGCCGTGCCGGGGGGTAAAGGCGATGCCGTCCCGCTTGGCGTCCATCCAGGTCAACTGCGTATGGTCATCGCCGCCTGTAATCAGGCCGTCCTCATCGGCGTGAATGCCGAATCGCGTGCCCTTGCGGTACGATTCCACAATATACCGGATCGCCGGCAACAGACGCTTGCGGAACGTCGGCTCGTCGCCGCCGGCGCGGAGGAACGTAAACGCCGCGTGTACAAACCACAACGAGGCGTCGATGCTGTTGTAGTGCGGATCGTTGCCGTAGTCGTCGAACCGGTTGGGGATCATCCCCTCGTCGACGGCCCGGGCGAACGTGGTCAGCACGCCGGCCGCCTCCGTGAAGCGCTTGGTGCAGAGCAGCAATCCCTCCAGCGCGATAAACGTATCCCGTCCCCAATCCAGGAACCACGGATAGCCGGCCAGAATCGTGGGTGTTCGCCGGCCCGCGATCCGCCGCTCGACGACGAACTGCGAAGCCGCGCTGCACAGCCGTCGCCAGACGTGATCCGACCGGCGCTCGGCCCCCTGCCACTCCCGGTCACGAAGCATCAGCGCATCCAGGGCGATGTCGGGGTCCAGCTCGACGTCGGCCGGATCGGCCGGGTCCAGGCACTCGGCCAGCGACGCCCACAGAATGACCTGTCCGGGCTCCTCGACGCGGCACCGGTATACGCCGGGCGACCACAGGTCCTCGCGGCAATCCTGCCCCCGTCGCTGCTCGACGCGATAATGAAAGTTGTACCACCATTGGCTGTCCTGCACGAATTCCATCTGCCGGGATTGCAGCAACAGCTCGCCGGTATAGCCGGCATCGGTCCGGACCCCCCAGGCGTCGCCGTGGGCCACGGCCCGCATGGGGGTGTGGGCGTGCTGCAACCCGTGGAAGTCCCGCAGCGCCACCAACGGACGCACCGACATCTCGAAAGGCGCCCGCAGGTTGGCGATCTCATAGACCACGGCGACCGTGTCGGCGTCGGGCAGCAGGTATACGCTGCGGACCACGTCGGCCGCCTCAAGGGTGTACTCGAAATGCACCCCGCGATCCTGTCGAAAGGCGGTCAGTCCTTGCATGCCGGTGTCGGAGAGACGCCCTTCGAACTCGAAATCACCCAGCTCGACGGATCCCTCGGCCGTGGTGACGACCTCGCGCAGATTCGCCAGGGCGACAATGCGATTGGCCGGGGGATTCAGCGTGCCGACCAGAAGGCCGTGGTACCGCCGCGTGTTGCAGCCGGCCACCGTGCCACAGGCAAAGCCCCCGCGACTGTTCGTCAGGAGCCACTCGGTGTCCAGAAGGGATTCCAGCGGGCGACCCCGCAACGGAAACGTCAAGGCCTGTCTGCTGGCGTCGTAACTGGAGGTCTGCATGCACGTTCCTTCCCTGGATCGGCTCCTCCGCCCTGCGCCGCCTCCGGTGACGACGCCCCGGGCCCCTACACGTGCTGCGCGGTCGGCTGCGCCTGCCCGGCCCGCTCCGCGGCCAGCAGATTGCAGCGCCGTTTCAGATGGTCCAGCACGTTCATGTAATTGATGTACGAATCGTACGGAGAATCGTAGGGGTTGAAGTACTTGTGGACGTCGCCGTCGGCAAAGTATTTCGTGCACATGTAGTAGAAGTGGTCGCTGGTCTGCAGGCGGCGCCAATCGGCCAGCAGCGTCTCGTCGCCCAGTTGCTTGATGAGCCGCTCCAGCCGGTAGACCTCATGCAAGGCGCTGGACTGCATGGGGTTGCCCAGCCACGCCGAGAGGTCCCGCTCGGTGTCCGCCCAACTGATGAGGTGGGGAACATCCACCACGTCCATGGCCGGATAGGCCTCCACCACCTGGCTGGGCGTCAGGAAGTTGTTGTCCGAATGCCGCAGGACCGCCTCGGGCAGGTGCGCCAGGAACTGAAAGATGCCCGTCTCCTCCCACTGGTGCTCGCCGAAAGTCTCGTAGTCCATGAACAGGTTGACCACGTGCCCATTGCCGTTGACCGAGTTGATCCAGCCGGCGAACTTGTCGGCCGTCAGCGGGAACTCCTTCCAGTGCTGATTGCTGAAACGGAACGCGATATCGTCGCTGAGGGAGTAATTCTTCAGCAACAACCGCAGACGCCGCGTATCCGGCGGGCGATAAACGAAGTTGGCGTTGCGATGACCCAGGATATGATCGGCGCCCTCGGTCAGGATCGCGTCGAACTGATCCATGGCGTCGATCGTGCGGGCCAGCGCGTTGTTGTAGATCAGCTCGGTGTTGCGGAACACCCGTGGTCGCTGGCCAAAGAGCCGCTCGATCGTGTCAACGTGAAGACGGATCTGCTCGACGAATTCGGCCGGCGAATACAGGAAGCTGAGGCTGTGGTAGTAGGTCTCGGCCAGGAACTCCACGCATCCGGTCTGGGCCAGGGCGTGAAACGTGCTGAGCACCTCCGGGGCGTAGCGCTCGAGCTGCTCGAGCAACGCGCCCGTGATACTGTAGGCCACGCGGAAGCGGCCCTCGAAGCGACGGATCGTCTCCAGCAACAGGCGGTTCGTCGGCAGATAGCACTTGGCCGCCACCTTGCGACAGATACCCCCGTTCTTGAAATCATCGAAGTACGACCCGGATCGGTCGAAGACCGTGTAGTGCCGCAATCGAAACGGCTGATGAACCTGAAAGTAGAAGCATACACTCGGCATCGTTTTCCGCTCGCCATCCGCGCCCGGTCAGACCCGAACGCATACATCCTCATACACGCCCAGACACCGCTGGGCCGCGTCCGACCACCGCAGCCGCCGGACCTCGAAGTTGCCGTGTTCCCGCAGGGTCATCTGCAACGGCGGATATTTCAGCACGGCGATGATCTTATTGGCCATTTCCACCACGTCCCAGAAATCGACCTTGAGCACGTGGGTCAACACCTCCGAGACGCCGCTCTGCTTGCTGATCAGCACGGGCACGTCGTGATTCAACGCCTCCAGGGGCGCGATGCCGAACGGCTCCGACACCGACGGCATGACGTACAGGTCGGCCATCTGGTAGACCCGCTGCACGTCTTCGCCCCGCAGGAATCCGGTGAAGAGCACCTTGTGCCCGATGCCCATCTCGGCGGCCAGGTGGATGGAGCGCTCCATCATGTCGCCGGAGCCGGCCATCACGAATTTGACGTTCTCGATTTCCTCGAGAACCTTTTTGGCGGCCATCAGAAAGTATTCGGGCCCCTTCTGCATGGTGATGCGCCCGAGGAACAGGACGATTTTCTCCTCCCGGCGGATCGGCGTCGGCACATACGGCGTGCGTGCCCGGCCCTCGCGCTCGACGCCGTTGTACACTACCTCCACCTTCTGCCCCGTCACGCCGTAGTGCGTCAGGATGATATTCCGCGTCAGGTGACTGACGGCGATCACGCGATCGGCCGCGTGCATGCCGCGGCGCTCAATGTCATAGATGCCCTGGTTCACGTGCTCGCCGCTGCGGTCGAACTCCGTCGAATGCACGTGGACGATCAAGGGCCTGCCCGTCACGGCGGCCACCGCGATGCCCGCGGGGTACGTCATCCAGTCATGGGCGTGGACGACGTCGAAATCACATTCCATCGCCAGGCGCACCGCCTCGCGGGCGTAGCGCTGCACTTCGGCGAACATATCCCCACCGTAGTGCTCAACGGCTGGAAACGACCCCATCCCGCCCGCCTCAAACGCGGCCAGCACGTCGCGCCCGTGCTCGGCGCTGATGCGGTGCTTGCGCTCCTTCTCGTGCAGAATCGCCTCCAGACGCTGGCGATACTCGCTCGGTCGCCCATAGGGATCGAGCAACGAGTCGACCGTCCGGATAGTGACGTGTTCCAACCCACTGGCCGGGGCCTGTGTCGAGGATGAAGAGGACAGCGCCCCCGGTGTCAGAAGGCGCACATGCGTGGCCAGCGAGGGATCGAAGCACTTGGGGAGCACGAAAGTGACGTCCACCCCCAGTTGATTCATCGCTTTGGTCAAGCCAAAACAGGCTGTGCCGAGCCCACCGCTGATAAACGGGGGAAACTCCCAGCCGAGCATGAAGACTTTCATCCCTGGCCCCCCGAAAACCTCCTCGCTACGTTCTGGTATCCACCAAACTCCATTTTACCCGCCCGGCCCTTCGGCCGCTGCGTCCCTCGCTCAGGGCGCATCCTAAACATGGTCGCATTATAGACTTCGCTGCAGACGACCGTCCACTAAAAAAACATGCAAACCCGCAAAAAAACCTTTCCGAGGCCGCCCGACCACCCTCGCCTCCGCATCTCTCGTCCCGGAAGCGCTCAAAGGCTCCTGTCGGGGGGCGATATCGGCACGAAGCCCTCTCTACCTTAGCCGTTTTAAGGGGATTCATTCCACTTTCCGCCATACATCATCGGTCCTGACCATCAAGACACCA
>DSDH01000220.1 GCA_011055475.1 Phycisphaerales bacterium
CGTCTATTTGGCCTGTGTTTCGACGACACGTCTGACGCGGTTGATGCGTTCGGTGAAGGGCGGATGACTGGCGAAGTAGCGGCCCAGGGCGCCGGGCTCGCGTCCGAGGTCCGCCAATCGGGCGAACAGCCGCCCGCCGGCGGCGGGGTCGAAACCGGCCGCGATGATGAGAAGCGTGGCGAACCGGTCGGCCTCGGACTCCAGGTCGCGGGAGTAGGCCCCGGCCAGGTACTGCACGCCCACGCGCTGCAGCCAGGCCGCCAGCGTGCCGCGGAGCGGCGTCATCCGGGAGGCGAACCGGATGGCCGAGTCCGTCATGATCCGCTCCATGGCGTGCCCCTTGATGACGTGGGCCATCTCATGCGCCAGGATAAACGCCAGCTCATCGCGGTCCCAGCGGCACAGGTCCATGATCGACCGCGTCAGGAAGATATACCCGCCGGGCAGCGCGAAGGCGTTGGGCTCGCCGCCGCCGACCACGCCGAAATGGAACCGCCGCTGCCGGTCCCTGAGCTGGGCGGTGAGTTGGCGGCCGATATCGCCCAGGAGGTCACGGGCCTCGACCGAGGGCTCGGCGGCCACCTGCGCACGGACCTCGTCGGCCAGGTCCGCGCCGACCTGGGCCTCGGCGGCGAGCATCTCATCATGGCTGCCGAAGACCGACTGCCAGACCCATCGCGCCCGACGGACCTTCGGCCCCAGCCGTCGACCCAGATTGTAGAACAAGCGAGCCATAATTCTGTCCTTCACGCGTACCCCCGGCGGCCGACCACCGCACGGCATGCCCTGCACCTGTCATTCTAACCGCTTTCGCATCAGACCGCACAGGTTCAGGCCACAGAAAACGCTGAGCCCCTGCACCGACCGAGAAACGCCCCTGCCAGGCAACCGATGCCGTCTTCATGACAATCTGGCCCGCAAGGTTGTGCCTTTGAGCCGATGTGGTATGCTTTGCCTTGAGAGGATTTCGGGCACGAGCGTATGGGCAAGCGACAATCGACAAATCGAGGATTACGGGCCAAGGGGCGCACACCCGAAGGGACGCATGTCCCGGCGATGGCGGCGGAGGTCCTGGCCCTTCTGGACCCGCAACCGGGCGACGTGGTGGTGGATTGCACCATCGGGTACGGCGGCCACGCCAGGATGTTCCTGGAACGGATCGGGCCGCAGGGCCGCTTGATCGGGCTGGACATTGACGGCCCGGAACTCGACCGCACGCGGCGGCGTCTGGGCGCGGACGGGCGGGTGCGTCTGCACCGGCGCAACTTCGCCGAGCTGCCCGATGTGCTGAAGGCCGAAGGGATCGCCGGGGCGAGCGTGATCTTCGCCGATCTGGGCGTCTCCAGCATGCAGGTGGACGACGCGACCCGCGGCATCGGCTTCAAGGCGGATGGGCCCCTCGATATGCGGATGGATGATCGGATCGAGACCACCGCCGCGGACCTGCTGGCCACGCTCAGCGAAGTAGAATTGAGCGACGCCCTGCGGCGATTGAGCGACGAGCCCGATCACGAGGCCATCGCACGGCTGATCGCAGGCCAGCGACAGGTGCAGCCGGTCGCGACGGTGGACGAGCTGGTCCGACTGGTCCTGAACGCCAAGGGCTTCACGCCCCGGACGTGGAAACGGTATCAGAAACAGGCGCCCTTCGGCACGGCTCACCCGGCGGCTCGAACCTTTCAGGCGTTGCGGATTCTGGTGAACAATGATCTGACCCACCTGGACCGATTCCTGGCCCTCGCGCCACAGTGCCTGGCGAGCGGCGGGCGCATCGGCGTGTTGAGCTTTCAGCCGGGCGAGGATCGACTCGTCAAGCAGGCCTTCCGGGACGGGTATCGGACGGGCGTATACGCCGCGATCGCACCGAACGTACTGCGACCGCGCACCGGTGAGATCGTGAAGAACCCCCGCTCGGCCTCGGCGCGATTCCGCTGGGCCAGAAGGGCATAGCCCCCCTTCCTTTGGGCGGCCTCATGCACAAAAGCCTCAGTCATGAACCGTTTGGCCCGCGATTCCCCGCTCAGGCCCATACACGCGGGGCATGGTCCTTAAAGGGGTAGACCCGTGCGGGTCGTTCCGGTGGGGGCGAGCCATCCGGTTCGTGTCCCTTCGGCCCGGCGTCGCCGGGCGGTGCGCCATTCGGAGGCGGAGGTGGCCCATCCGGCGAACGATCCGGGGGCGCCGCTTCATCCCGCGGGCGTGGACCGCCGCGACCGGGGCCGAATCGCTGCTGCATCTGCTGCATCTGCTCTTGCATCTTCTGACGCTGCGGTTCGGTAAGAACGCCGTTGACCTCCTCCCACATCTTCCGGAACAGGCCGCTGCGCACCTCCGGTGATTCGGCTTGGTCGAATTGCTCCACGTACTTCTTGCCGATCTCCTCGATCGCGGTTTTCTGCTCGTCGCTCAGGTTCAGTGGCTCGGTGGCCCGGCGGATCATCTCATCGGCCTTGGGCATCTGCCCACCGGGCGGCCTGCGATCACGATCGCCCTCGCGATCGCGCGGACCCCGGCCGCGCCAGCCCCCTCGCCGCTGCATCTCCTCAAGGTCTTGCCGCCATTGCCTGAACTGATCGGTGGATAGAACCCCCCTCATTTGGACGATCAACTGCGCCCGGATCTGCTCCATCTGCTCCTCAATGCTCGTCCGCAGTTTCTTCATCTGCTCGAACTGCTCGCGTATGGCCGTATGCACCTGCTGGGCCTGCTGTTCGCTCAATTCGTAGCGACCCTGCATCTCATGCACGATCCGCCACAGCATGCCCTCATCGAAGTCCGGGCGGGGCGTGATCCGGTCGCGATACTTCAAGTACGTGCCGCCGGCGCCGATAACGATGCCGAACACGAGCGTCAGCAGCGCCAGGGCGGTCATCTCCCACAACCGCGCGCGGCGCGACGGACCGACCACGGGTGCGGAGACCGGCTTGTCCGAACCGGGCGTTACCACAGCGAAGCCACCATCACCGGCCGATACAGTTCCATCATGGGATTGCTCAGGGCCATCCAGGCGTTGATCGCGAGAAACAGAATGATCGACGCCGCCACGGCGGACAACCCGGCCAGCACGCCCCAAGGGGCGATCGGTACGGGCGCCGGCGAAGCGGTGGCGACGCGGATCCGCCACAGGACCCGATCCGCCACGTCAATGCTGGGGGGCCGTTCCCCCCGCGCCCGGGCAATCAGTTTTTCAATTCGGTTCAGCGCATCCATCCCAATTTCTCCCGGAGCCCCTGCCGCTCGGCAAGGTCTCGCAACTTCTTGCGGGCTCGGTAGGCCCGCATCTTGACCATCGCTCGGTTCCAGCCCATGCGCTGGGCGATCTGCTCGGTGCTCTGGCCTTCAAAGTACATCAGCGTCAGCACCAGGCGATCCGCCTCGCGAAGCTGATCGAGCAGCCAGTGGACCACCTTGCCGGCTGCGGCCGGATCGATGTCCTCGATCGCCTCCGGCTGCTCGATCAGATCCGCCTCCTGGATCGCGTATTCCACATTGGAGCGGGCCTGCTTCTTCCAGAAGCGGTAGCCGACGCGTGTCGCAATACGACTCAGCCAGCCCGCAAAAGAGCCCTCGTGCCGAAAGCTCGGCAACGAGAAATAGGCCTGGACAAAAACCTCCTGGGCGAGTTCCTCAAGGGTGTTTCGATCCCGGGTGAATCGCCAGAGAAGCCCGGCCACCTGCTGCTGATGCCGTTCGACAAGCCGCCGAAACGCCTCCTGATCCCCGTCGCAGGAAGCCTGGATGTCCAGCCGATCCTGTTCTTCCACCGGTCTATTGTACTCCCTGCCTGCGGCAAGGTCAATTCCCCCAAGCATTTACGGCTCACTTGTCCTCGTCCTCGTTCCATTTTGGGGGCCGCATCGATCCATCCCTCTATCGGCGGGATCGCTCCAACGAACACAGAAAAATGGGCCGGCGGCCGAGGCGGTCCCACCGGCCCACACTACTGGGGTTGGAATTGGCTTATTGTCCGCCGCCCCGAGGTCCACGCGCGCCGCGCTCGGGCGCCCCTTCGGGCCGAGCACCGCCGCCAAAACGCTGGAAGCGCTGCTGACGAAGCTCTTCCATCTTCTGGCGCTGCTCCGGGGTCAAGACGGCGTCTGTCTCTTGGCGCATCTTTTCAAAGATCTCCCGCCGCTGCTCGCGGTCGGCGTTCTGCATCTGCCCCATGTATTTATTGCGAATGTCTTCCATCTTCTTTTGCTGCTCTTCGCTCAGACCTAGCTCCTCCATGCCGAACATACCGCCAAACTGACGTGGCCGCTGGCCTTCGGCATCCCTCTGGGGACGCTCGGCCGGAGGCTGCATCTCATCCAGCTTGGCCCGCTGCTCCTCGGTAAGCACCCGCGTTCGGATGTCCCGCATCAGCCGCTGCATGGCATCACGGACCATCTGGGCCACCTGCTGCCTCTGCTCGGGGCTCAGGTTCAACTGCTCGGACATCCGTTGGAACATCTCCATGTTGAACGCGGGGCCCTGGCCCGGCCGCTCAGGCGGTGTCTGCTCGCCCGGACGCTGACCAAAACGCTGCTGCATCTGCGCCCGCTGTTCCTCGGTGAGAATCTTGTTGACAGCCTCACGCATCTCCTGGAACAGCTTCTGACGTGCTTCGGGGGTCTCGGCCTCGCGGATCTTGCCCATGAACTCCTGGCGAATCGCGTTCATCTTCTCCTGCTGCTCGGCGCTGAGATTCATGCCTCCGAACATCTGTCCCGGCGCCCCCCCCATCCCTCTGCGGGCCCCGGCGGGCGGAGTGCCCTGAGGACCTTGCCCCCGAGCGGGCGGCTGGGCCCAAACGGATTGACCCACCAAGGCCAGAATCGCTACGGCGACCACTGCTGCCATCCACTTTGCCTTCATCTTTGACTCTCCTTTCGCATACCCCTTTGACCTTCATACGGAACCAGACGGGCCCCTTGGCCGCCTTTCCACGGGGTTAGTGGCCTTGGAGAGGGGTCGGTAACGGCCGGAAAACCGTGAAAACCGCGAAAACCGCCGCAAAATGCGGATCAGGACACCTTTTCGGCCTTTCGGAGGGGCCGGCATGGAGGAAAGGCCCCTGCCACACCGGACTTGCCTGCCCCGACGCCCGCACGCCGGGACCGAGGGCATCCGGAATCCACCCTCTGCGTGGCAGGTGTTCTGCATGCGCCTTATGGCCGCCACTGAACCCGATAGGTGAATCGGACGGCCCGTCTCCGCAATTCTTGCAAAGACCGATCCACTTCGCTCCGTCGGGTGGCCGCCACTGAACCCGAAGGGTGAAGTGGATGGCGTCCGGGGCTGTTGGGCAGACCCATCCACTTCGCTTCACTCAGTGGCTGCCACCCCAGGCGTGGGTGGCATGGCCACACTTGTGTGGCCATGGCGTGATGCACGGGCCCACATCGCCAGGACATGCCCATCCGCCTCCGGCGGACCAGAGGCTGATGGGCATGCCACCCGGCGCTGATGGGTTGGGCCGAGCGTGGGCATGCCACCCGGCGCTGATGGGTCGGGGCAAGCGGGGGCATGTCACCCGGCGACGGACAGCCCCGTAGGGGCGTCAGTTCCGTAGCCGGCGGCGTGAGCCGCCGGTGGCGGCCCCCCATCCAGAATCCCCAGCCCCAAAGGGGCGGCACCGTCGTCGTCACTCCGAGTGACGCGGTGCAAAGCGCAGCGAAGCACCGCGAAGCCGACGAATCTGTTCTTCAGCGTCGCGGAGCAACACCGCTCATGCAGATGCGGCATAACCTCCGCTGCCTTATGGAAGGCTGTTCAAACGGATCCCGCCACTCGGGGCCTTCCGGCCTTCGGTCGGGGTGACGGTGAGACGGAGGCTCCCCACAGACTGTCAGGATCCGCCGCTGTACCAGCTCTTCTGGATGTTGCGACCGGTGGTCTCCATGATAGCATCGGTGTGGCCATCCAGAAACAGCGTATTGGACCGACCGTTGGGATTCTGGTCGATCTGCTTGACGCGCTGGGCAGCCATGGCCGGATCCGGATTGTCGAGGGAGCGGTTCCTCTTGCGGTGGCGGAAAATGCCCCAGTAGCACTCGGGCCCGTACTCTCGGGGTGCGCCGCCGGCCGCGGCGGGACGGTACTGCCGCAAATTAACAGTCGCTCCGGAAGGAATGTAGAACATGTCGTTCTGTTCGCCTCCCATGCTATCGCCCTCAATGCGGGGCTCCACGTGGTCATGGGTGATAACGAACAGACCGGGTGACCGCACGTCACTGAGTTTCCGATTGTTGCGCACGGGGCTGCTGCTGGGTGCGTGCACGTCGCGGAAAAAATAGGAGCTCAGCCCGTATCCGGCGTACCGTGCCACATCCACGTCATAGTCATCGTAAATGAGCTGGGCGACCCGTTGATAGCTGGGACATCCGAAAACCGCCGGATCCTCGGCGTAGTCCTTGTACGCCACGCCCCAGTAGGCTCGGCCATTGTCGGGGTCGACGAATTTCCCGTTGGCATCAAACCACAGCAGGCCATTCGAGGAACTGTTGTCGTAGGCCCGGCCGTCGTTCTGCTCCAGGTATACGAGCAGGGCCATCCCGATACCCTTGAGGTGGGACCGACACACGATGTCCCTGGCCTGCTCCTTGGCCTTAGCCAGGGCGGGAATCAGAACGGCGAGCAACAGCCCGATGATGGCGATCACCACGAGCAGCTCGATAAGGGTAAAAGCTCTGCGCTGATGCATTATGCCTCCTGCGTGGATTCAATCCGTGTCACACATGCCGTTTCTTTTTGCGCTACCCAACGTCCACATTATAGGACATGAAACGGGCCCCATGCAAGCAAAAAAGCCCACCACGGCGAGGTTTTCGTGCCACGAATGCCCCCCTCGACGGGAAAAAAAGACCCCGCCCTCGGCCTTGAGGCCGGGACGGGGTCAGCGACGCCTCTCGGGACCGAGGACTCAGCAATCGTAGTACAGGTGAAACTCGTACGGATGGGGCCGCAGCGCGATCGGCTCCAGTTCGTTCTCCCGCTTCCACGTGATCCACATCTCGATGAGGTCATCCGTGAACACCCCGCCGGCGAACAGAAACTTGTGGTCGGCTTCGAGGGCATCGATCGCCTCGGCCAGGGAGCCGGGCGTGTGCGGGTACTTGGCCAGCTCTTCGGCGCTGAGCTCATAAATGTCCAGGTCGAGCGGCTCACCCGGATCGATCTTGTTCTGCACACCGTCCAGGGCGGCCATCAGCATGGCCGTCCAGGCCAGATAGCCGTTGGCCGTCGGATCGGGGCATCGAAACTCGAGCCGCTTGGCCTTGGGGCTGGCCGAATACATCGGAATGCGCACGGCCGCCGAGCGGTTTCGCGCGCTCATCACCAGGTTCACGGGTGCCTCGAAGCCGGGCACGAGCCGACGATACGAGTTGGTCGTCGGCGCGGCGAAGGCCAGGATCGCCGGCGCGTGCTTGAGAATGCCGCCGATGGCATACAGCCCCACGTCGCTGAGTCCGGCGTACTTGTCGCCGGCCATGAGCGTCTGCCCCCCCTTCCAGAGCGACAGGTGCGTGTGCATGCCGCTGCCGTTGTCCTGGAAGATGGGCTTGGGCATGAACGTCACACTCTTTCCGGCCCGCTTGGCCACGTTCTTGATGATATACTTGTACCACATGAACTGATCGGCCATGTGGACCAATTCGGCGAACTGCATATCGATCTCCGACTGCCCGGCCGTGGCGACCTCGTGGTGATGGGCCTCGACCACGATGCCGACCTTCTGCATCTCCTCGACCATCTCGCCCCGCAGATCGTGGTAGGTGTCGGTCGGACTGACGGGGAAGTACCCGCCCTTGAAGCTCGGCTTGTATCCGAGGTTGGGCTCTTCGAAGCGCGCCGTGTTCCAGGCCCCTTCCACCGAGTCGATCCGGTAGAACCCGGTGTGCTGGTTCTGCTCGTAGCGTACCTCGTCGAAGATGAAGAACTCGGGCTCCGGACCGATGAAACACTGATCGGCGATGCCCGTGGATTTCATATACGCCACGCCCTTCTGCGCCACGTACCGCGGATCACGGCTGTACGGCTTCTTGGTGACGGGATCGACGATATCCGCGATCACGCTGACCGTGGGCTTGGCGAAGAACGGATCGAGCACCGCCGTGTCCGGGTCGGGCACCGCGAGCATGTCGGACATGTGAATGCCCTGCCAACCGCGGATCGACGAGCCGTCAAAACCCACACCCTCCTCAAACGTGCCCTCGTCCCACGTGTCGACGGGAAACGAACAGTGCTGCCACGTGCCCAGCAGGTCGACAAACTTCAGGTCCACCATCTTCGCGTCGTGCTTCTTCGCGAATTCAAAGAACTCCTTCGGCGTCATGGTCTGTGTTCCTTTCGTCCAAGCTTCTTCGTATCTGTTTAGCGGGTGGTCCGCTCAGCGTGTCGGCGCCGGCAGGAGTTGGCGAACGAGAAGCGGACGCTGGCTGCGGGGTGTGCAGATGAGGGTCGAAAGAAACGACAAGGTGTC
>DSDH01000216.1 GCA_011055475.1 Phycisphaerales bacterium
ACCGGCCTGGCCGGGACGATCGTCATCGCGCGGGAGCTGTTCCCGTCCGACCTGTTGCAGATGAGCTCGGAGGACGTCGCCGGAGCCGTGCTGGTCGCCGGGGGGGTGACGGGACACGTGTCGATCCTGGCGCGTTCACTGCAGATTCCCATGGTCATCGCCAACCGCTACGAGCTGCTCGCCGTGCCCGACGGCACCGAAGTGCTCCTGGACGCCCAGGCCGGCACCGTGTTCATCGCGCCCTCGCCGGAGGTGCTCACCCAGTTCAAGCGGCGCCACGCCGAGCAGCGCCGGGTCGGGGCGACCCCGGCTGTTCGTCCGCAGACCCACACCGCTGATGGGACGCGCGTGCGCCTCCTGGCCAACATCAATCTGTTGGGCGACCTCCAGGCGGCCCACGCATTCCGCTGTGAGGGCGTCGGGCTGTATCGCACCGAGTTTCCGTTCATCATCCGACGCGATTTCCCCAGCGAGCAGGAGCAATACCAGGCCTATCGCCGGCTCGTCACCGGCATGCGCGGCAAACCCGTGACGTTCCGCACGCTCGACATCGGCGGCGACAAGGTGCTCAGCTACTACCACAACGCCGAGGAGAAGAACCCCGGCATGGGCATGCGGTCGATCCGCTTTTCCCTGCGGAACCAGCCGGTTTTTCTACAGCAGCTTCGGGCGATGCTGCGGGCCGGGCTCGGCGCCGACCTGGGCATCATGTTCCCGATGATCGCCTCCACGGACGATCTGCGCCAGGCCCGCGCGGCGCTCGACGAGGCCCAGCGGCAACTGGATCGCGAGGGCGTCCCGCACAATGCGCGGCCGCGGGTGGGGATCATGGTAGAGTTGCCCTCGGCGGTGTACCTGGCCGAGTCGCTCGCGGCGGAGGTGGACTTCTTCTCAATCGGCACGAACGACCTGATCCAGTTCATGCTGGGCGTGGATCGCACGAACGAGAACGTGGCGGATTTCTATATCCCGCACCACCCCGCGATCCTGCGGGCGATCCGGCTCGTGGTCGACGCGGCGAATCGCCACGGGGCCGAGGTCTCGGTGTGCGGCGACATGGCCCACATGCCCGAGTACGTGCCGCTGCTGCTGGGACTGGGCGTGCGCACGCTCAGCGTGGATCCGGGATACATGCCGCGCGTCCAGCAGGCCGTGGAGCAGACGCACCTGGACGCGGCGGGCGATCTGGCGACTGCGGCGCTGGCGGCGGGAACGGTGGAGGACGTGGCTCGCCTGCTGGGTCTGGCGCCGTCGGCCGAGCAACCGTCCTGAGTGGCGCTACGCCTCGACAAGCCGCTCCACCCTGCGGAGAATCGCGCGGGCGAGCCGGTCTTTCGTACCGGTCAGGTGCGTCCAGTCGTCGCCGGCGGTGCGGACCCAGATGCTGGAGCGCGACGCGCCGATGGCCTCGGGCGTGTTGGCAACGATCAGGTCCACGCGTTTGGCGAGCCGCTTTTTGTCGGCCTGGACGAGCACGTCGCGGTCCTCCAGGGCAAACCCCACGACGACCCGGCCCTGCTTGTGGCGGCCGGCCCAGGCGAGGATGTCGGCCGTGCGCTTGAGCGCCAGCATCGGCCCGGCGGCGTCCTTCTTGAGCTTGGTCTTGCGGGGGCGTGCGGGCGTGTAGTCGGCCACCGCCGCGGCCATGATCAGTGCATCACACCGGTCGAAGTGCGCCTTGACCGCATCGAACATCTGCGCCGCCGCGACAACCGGCACGACGTGGGCCTGCTTCGGCGGCCGCAACGGCGTCGGCGCCAGGATGAGCGTTACGGTGTGCCCCGCCCGCAGGGCCGCCCGCGTCAGGGCCAAACCCATGCGGCCGCTGCTGGCGTTGGAGATGAACCGCACGGGGTCGATGTATTCGCGGGTGCCGCCGGCTGTAATCAGGAGGTGCATGGTTTACGCCAGCGCCGCTTGGATCGCGGCCAAGATGTCGGCCGGTTCGGCCATGCGGCCGGGACCTTGGGTGCCACAGGCCAGCGGGCCCTCCTCCGGGCCGATGAGCGTGACGCCGCGCTCCTGCAGGGTCCGGACGTTCTGCTGCACCGCCGGATGGGTCCACATCTTCGTATTCATCGCCGGCGCCAGGAGGAGGGGTCTCTCCCACGCGGCGCACAGCGTGGTGCTCAGCAGATCGTCGCACAGGCCGACGGCGAGCTTGGCCAGCAGATTCGCCGTCGCCGGCGCCACGACCACGACCTGCGCCCAATCCGCCAGACTCACGTGACCGATCTGAAAGGCTTCGGGTCCCGACCACAGGCTGGTATACACCGCCTGGCCGGTCAGCGTCTCAAAAAGCTTGGGCGTGACCAGTCGCCGGGCGTTGCGGGTCAGGATCGTGCGCACCACGGCCCCTTCGGCAGTGAGCCGACGCGCCAGCTCCGCCGCCTTGTACGCGGCAATGCCTCCGCAGACCCCCAACAGAATCCTGCGATCGGAGAGCGTCGTGCTCACGAGCCGGTCCTTACGGCAGATCCATCATAATGTCTTTCTTGGGCTGGCTGGTGCCGTCGTCGATGGTGATCTTATCCTGCTTGATCTCCTCGATCACGATCTCCATGATGGTCTTGCCCGCCGTATCCTCGATGAGCGGCCGGCTGCCCTGGATCAGCTCGACCAGTCGTCGCTGCATCAGGGCCGACAGCCGAAACCGCCCACCCATCTTGTGGACGATGTCCGTACTCTTGAGTTCTTCGATCATACACTAGGCTCCACTCTTCGATTGGATTATCTGAATCACGTCCTGGACGGCCTGCTCGAGATTGTCGTTGATGACCATGTGGTCGTAGAATCGCATCGCTTGGGCCGTCTCCTGCCCCGCCTCGGCCAGGCGGCGTCGGCGGGTGTCTTCGTCCTCGCCGCGGCCGCGTTTCTCCATCCGCCCGGCCAGTTCGGTGCCGCTGGGTGGAAGGATGAAGATCATCACTGCCTCCGGATACATCCGTTTGACCTGCCGAGCGCCCTGCACGTCGATCTCCAGCAGGATCGTCTCGCCCCGGGCCAGCGCCTCATCCACCTCGCGACGCGGCGTGCCGTAGTAATGGCCGAACACCTCGGCGTATTCCAGAAACGCCTCGTCCCGTATCCGCTGCTCGAACGCGTCCCGCGTCAGGAACCAGTAGTCCTTGCCGTCCTCTTCGCCGGCGCCGCGGGGCCGGGTCGTCGCCGAGACGCTCAGGCGCGCGCCGGTGCGGCGGATCACCTCGCGGCAGATCGTGCTCTTGCCCACGCCGCTGGGACCGCTGATCACCGCCAGTTGGCCTTTTTGGCTCGGTGCGTTCATGCGAGGCCTACTCCACGTTCTGGACCTGCTCCTTGAGTCGGTCGATCGCGCACTTGATGTCGATCACCCACTGGCTGATCTGTGCATCGGCGGCCTTGCTGGCGATCGTATTGGCCTCGCGGAGCATTTCCTGGCAAATAAAGTCCAGTTTCCGTCCCGCCTTGTCGTCCGTCTCGCATTCGGCCCGGAACTGCTGCAAGTGCGAATCCAGCCGCGTCAGCTCCTCGGCGATGTCGGACCGGTCCGCGAACAGGGCCACCTCGCGGGTCAGCAGATCGTTGTCGATCTGCACCTTGGCCTCGGCGAGCAGTTCCTCGACGCGGCGTCGCAGCCGCTGGTGATACTGCTCCACGACGATGGGACGCCGACCGCGGATCTGCTCCAGCGTCTGGGCCATCAGGTCGCAGTTCTGCCGCAGATCGGCCGCCAACGACCGCCCCTCTTCGGTCCGCATCCGTCGCAGATGGTCCAGGGCCCGTTGCGTCAGGTCCAGGACGGCCCGGCGTATGTGCTCGGCCAGATCGGCGTCCGGTTCGGCCGGTTGAATCACCCCCGGCAGGGTCAACAGGGCCGCCAGATCCACCCGGCACCCCAGCCCCTTGGGCCGGCGCAGTTGCGCCAGCCTGTCCAGGCACGCCTGGATCGCCTCGGTGTCTACGTCGAAAAACGCATGGGGCGACGTGCTCTTGATGCGCAGCGTATAGTTGACCGTCCCGCGGATGATCGCGGCGCGCAACTGCTTCTCAACCGGGCCTTCCAGAAACGCCGCCACGTCGGGCAGGCGGATCTGCGCCTTGAAGTACCGGTTGTTCACCGTGCGGATCTCGACGGCATAGGCCAAACCGTCGACCTCGACCGTCGCCTCGCCGAAACCGGTCATACTGCTGATCATGCCGCCGGCTCCCTTCGTCATCGTCAGGAACCACCGCCGCCGGCCGGTGCCGGCTCGGGTGAGGTGACGGGTCCCTCTGTCGGTTCGCCCGTCGGGGCGGACGCCGGTTCGGTCGAGGTGCCCGCCGGGGTATCGGGCGCCGCCGGGGCCATGGTGGGCGAGGATTGTTGGAGCGTCGCCGACGGCGCCGGCCTGTAGAACTTGACCATGACCAACCCCAGGCCCAGGAACACCGCGACCAGTCCGATCGTGACCCACGTCAGGAAATCCCCGGTCTTGGTGCCCAGCACGCTGCCGGCCCCGGCGCCGCCGAAGGCCGCGCCGATGCCGCCGCCACGGCCTTTCTGCACCAGGACCACCAGGATCAGCAGCACGGCCACCAGTACCCAGATGACCATCACCGCGTTCATCAGGAACGAGACTGCCATCAGTGGAACGCTTGTCATAGGTATGCCCTTCTTTATCTTTCTTGTCCCGCGTTGGGTCTCAATCAGGCCACGGTCTGAACCATGGCGGCGAAATCCTCGACCTTGAGGCTGGCGCCGCCGACCAGCAGCCCGTCCACGTCCGGATTGGCCATAAGCTCGGCGGTGTTGTTTGGCTTGGCCGACCCGCCATACTGAATCCGCATCTGCTGAGCCACGTCGGCACCGAACAGCTCGCCCAGCAGCGCCCGTATCATGGCGTGGACCTCCTGGGCCTGCTCGGCCGTGGCGGTCTTGCCCGTTCCGATGGCCCACACCGGTTCGTAGGCCACCGTCACGGCCAGGGCCCGTTCGGCGTCGATCCCCTCCAGGCCGTTCTTGACCTGTTCGCTGACGACGTCGTGCGTGCGGCCGGCCTCACGCTCCTCGAGCAGCTCGCCCACGCAGAAGATCGGCAACAGTCCGCCGTCGATGGCCGCGCGGACCTTCTTGTTGATCAGATCATCGGTCTCGCCCAGGATGTGTCGCCGTTCGGAATGCCCGAGAATCACGTAGCTGCACCCCACGTCCTTGAGCATGTCGCCGCTGATCTCCCCAGTGAAGGCCCCGTTGCGCTCGTGGTACAGGTTCTGAGCGCCGAGCGCGATGTTCGACGAACTCAACGCCGCCCCGACCGCCGCGAGATAGACGAACGGCGGACACACGGCCACGTCCACCGTATCCACCCCCGCCAAGCGGTCCTTGAGCCCCGACGCGAGCGCCAAAGCCCCCCGCTGGTTGGTGTTCATCTTCCAGTTGCCCGCTATGAACGGCTTTCTCATTGGGTCGCTCCTGTGGTTCCTTGCTCGTTGCCTGTGTCCGTCACCCCTGCCCGTCGGGCCGTCGTCTCGGCGGGGCGGGGCGAATCCCGATCATAACACCGTCGTGCTTCGCGGGAAGCTGCCCAGGACCGACAGTTGCAGACAGTGCCGGCGGGCCTCGTCCAGGGCCGTGGCGACGTGCTTGTCGCTGCGATGCCCCAAAAAATCCACGAAGAAGTAGTACTCCCATTCGCGCTTCCGGTTCGGCCGCGAACCGATGTTCGTCATGTTGATATCGTAGTCCTTGAAGACGTTCAACACGTCCACCAGGGCCCCCGTTCGATGGGCGGTGCTGAACAGGATGATCGTCTTATCGTCCCCCGTCGGCTTGGCGTCCTCCTTGGCGATGACCAAAAAGCGGGTGACGTTGTTGGCGATGTCCTCGATGTCCGGGCAGAGGATCTTCAGGCCGTAGATCTCCGCGGCTACGATCGAGGCGATCGCCGCGGCGCCCGGTTCGGTGCGGGCCCGCTCGGCCGCCTTCGCCGACGAGGCGACGGGAATTGTCTCGGCCTCCTTGGCCATGCTGCTGAGCCAGTTGCGGCACTGGGCGAAGACCTCCGGCTGCGAGTAGATGCGCTCGATCCGGTCGATGGGGCAGTTGGCCAGCAGGTTGTGATGGATGGCCATGTGCACCTCGCCGCAGATCAGCACGTCCGACTCGATGAATCCGTCGAGCGTCTCGCGGACGCCGCCGCCGGCGGAGTTCTCCACGGGCACCACCCCGAAATCGCAATGAGCCTTGCTGACCTCATCGAAGATCGCCCGGATGTCGGCGACGCCCTCGTACTCGACGCTCTGGCCGAATTTGAGCAGCGCCGCGGTATGGCTGAAGCTGCCGGCCGGACCGAGGTAGGCGATGCGCAGCGGCCGCTCCAGGAAAAACGAGCCGCTCATCAGTTCCCGCCAGATCGCCACCAGCGTCGCGTTCGGCAGGGGACCCTGGTTGACCGCCGCGATCTTGTCCAGGACGGCCTTTTCTCGATCGGGGGCGTAAATCGGCACACTGGCGTTGGTCTTGAGCTTGCCGATATCCACCACGACCCGGGCGCGCTCGTTGACCAGCTCGACGAGCTTTGCGTCGATTTCGTCGATCTTTTTTCTCAGCTCTTCCAGCGACATACCGCCCCGGTTTCGCGGTCCGGATAGGGCCCGGCACGCAATCCAGACCTTCGCCAATTATACGGAAACCCACCTATTTAACCGCTCGCCGCTCGGGCGTCAACGCGCCGGGCACCGTTTTTGCAGGTTTTCTGCGTGGCCTGCCGGGTCTCAGGATGGCAGACCGAGAACCTCGGCCATCCCATACAGCCCCGCCGGTCGGCCCTTGACCCATCGGGCGGCCCGCAACGCGCCGTGTACGAACGTGTCGCGGCTGTGCGCGGTGTGGCTGAGCGTCACCGTCTCCCCCAAAGTGCTGTAAATCACGGAGTGCAAACCAGTTATGTCGCCGGCGCGAAGGGCGTGCATCCCGATGGTTCCGGGCCGGCGAAGGGCGTCTGGACCGCTGCGGCCATGGACCATCGCGCCGGGAAAATCCCAATTCATGGCTTGGCATATCCGACGGGCCAGTGTCCGCGCCGAACCGCTCGGCGCATCCTTTTTGAAACGATGATGCGCCTCGGTGATTTCTATATCATATTGTTCGCCAAGGAGTTGCGCCACCTGGCCGACCAGCGTGAACAACACGTTCATTCCCACGCTCATGTTCGTCTCGTGCACGACGGCGATCGTGTTGGCGGCGTGCTCGAGCTTGTGGGCCTGCTCATCGTTCAGGCCCGTTGTTCCCGTCACCAAGGCCGTTTTCGTGCTGGTGCAGACCTCCAGGGCCCGCATCGCCCCTTCCGGCAGTGAAAAATCGATCATCACGTCGGCCGCGCCAGCCGGTTCAGGGCTGAGGGCTACGCCTAACGGCCCCACGCCGGCCAATTCGCCCGCATCATGGCCGATCTGCGGATGATCGGGCCTTTCCAAGGCCGCAACGAGCTCGAAATCGCCCGTTTCAGCCGCCAAGGCCACGATCCGTCGTCCCATCCGCCCCGCCGCTCCGTTGACCGCCAGTCGTGTCTGCATGATGCTATCCCGTTTTTTGCTGGAATATTCGTCCCTCGCCGACCGTCGAGTATATGAGGCTGGACAGACGTTGACAAGTTTTGTATTTAGAGGCTATCGCCCCGGTCCGGTCATCCGACTATGATAGTGCGGATGAAAAGTCCGCGACATCGCGGGCGGGGGAACGTAGAAAACAAGAGACAGGTTTTTCGTTGGAGGTGCACCATGACCAGGCATGGGATAGTATGGGCGACGCCGGTTGTTCTGGGTCTGATCCTTCTGGCGGTGACCGGGTGTGAGACCGATGCGCAGAATACCGCCCTTCTCGGTACGGCGATCGGGGCCGGCGTTGGCGCCCTGGCCGGCGGGGATACGGAGGGCACGCTGATCGGTGCGGCCGTCGGTGGCGGCACGGGGTACATCATCGGCAACGAGTCCGATAAAAAGAAGACCCGCCAGGAGATCGAGAGCGTCCGGGCCGAGCAGAACACCGTGACCATGTGGATCACCAACAGCAACGGCTCGAGGATTCCGGTCAATCTGACGCGCAGCGGGCCAAACTACGTCGGACCGCGAGGCGAGATCTACCCAAGTTTGCCCACCGAAGAGCAACTGAAGATGGTCTATGGCTTCTAGCGCCGTCCGTCGCCGGGCCTGATCCATCCGCGGGTCAGGGCCGGTTGACGCGTTGGGTGACGAGGTCCACAGCGGCCGGGGTGTTTTTGCATCCCGGCCGATTCTCTGCGCCCGTCCCGTGATGGCGCACCTGGGGGGCTGCCCAGCCTATTCTCGACCGGTCATCCGCGCCCGTGCCCACGAACGCCCGCGATGCTCGACGCTGTGCCGGGTTGCCGCGGTGCCGTGGGGTCGGCATTTCGGTTCACAATCGGCCGGGCGTGGTCTATAATGCCCGCCGCAAAGATCGGCCGATGGAAGGAGACGGATATG
>DSDH01000018.1 GCA_011055475.1 Phycisphaerales bacterium
CATCGTTCTCCTTTCGTACACGCTCTTGTTCGAACAATCCTTCACATGTGAAGTGTGTGTGTCAGTCCAAATCGCTACGGCATGCAAGGAGCGATACCGAAGATATTCTTCGTGTTCAACCAGTGGTTCACGACCAAAACGATATCAGTCGTGTCAACCTGGCCACTCGTGTTGACGTCCATTCCCTCGACCCAACCGGCGGCCCCGGTCGGGGCGATACCGAAGATGTTCTTGTTGTTCAGCCAGTAGTTCACGAGCAGAACGATATCTGTCGTGTCGACTTTTCCGTTCGCGTCGAAGTCACCACCACATGTCACTCCGCCCGCCGTCACGGCGACTTCGATGCAGCCTTCTTGCAGGTTGGACTCGAGGACGCTGCCCACGACGCCACTGTCCGGGCCGCGGAGCGTATCGGCACAGATCGTGGCCGTGCAGTCGGCACTGACGTTCAGCTCGACCAGCAGGTGGGGTCCGCCGTCGCTGGCAGGGGCCTGATTGCCGGCCTCATCCAGCACGCCGAGGCACACCGAAAACTCGCTGGCGGCCGCTTCCAGGGCGCCGGCCTCGGTGGGCTTGGCCAGGGGATGGCCTTGACCGACCTCGAAGTTACCGGGATTGGAGGCCGCATAGTCGATGTACGTGTTGAACTGCGGGTTCACGGCAACGACATCGTCCGGACCACACGTGGCGCCGTCACTGAGGCTGATCCGCAGGGCCACACCGCGCGGGTTATCGCCCGGATCGGCCGTGTAGTAGATCTTCAGTGAACCGTCGCCGTCGGCGGTGAAGGTCACGGCCGCCATCGCCGGAACCGCCATCGCCAGCACCAGAAGTAACGCTAGCTTTTTCATACCACACCGTCCTTTCTCTCTTTCTTCCCTAAACTCTTCTCACCGCAAGGCGCCACACCTTGGCGATAACGTCTACGTCCGAAAACAAACAGAGCACGTGCGTCACTTCTGAAAATGAAATGTGGGCCGGTATGGATCACCCCGACTCCCCGCCGTGCTTTTCAGCGTACCTCCGTTTGGCTCACCTTCCTTCCGATATTCCCGGGACACCGGCGGATTTCGCCGAATGTCCATGACGGCATGATACCACTATCAGCCCTGTCAAGGCAAGTTTTTTCCCGCTTTTTTTTGCATTTTTTTCGGGCCCATCGGGCCCCGGCGGCGACCGATAATCCGCCCGGCGCCGACCCTGGTACACGCCGACCGCCGCCGGACCGGATACCGATGTCAATACCCGGCATTTTATCGGGAAAGGCTTATTCCGTCAAGCGGGCCGCGTCGATATCATCTGCGGCATGTTGGGAATGTTTACAGGACGGATTCTGTTGGTGCGGGCGACCCTGCTGGCGACGACTCTTTTGCTCGTAACCATTGGAATAATAAACATTTACGCGGCAGGGAACCCGGCCGATCCGGACCCGGCGATCCGCTTGAGCGTGTCGGCGGGGCTCTGGAAGAGGCAGCTTGTCTTCGCCGTGTGCGGGCTGTTCTGCGCCGCGGCGGTGAACCTGTTCAGCTACCGGCGGCTGGGGCCCATCAGCTACGGCATCTACGCGGGCGTGCTGGGGCTGTTGGTCGTATTGCTGCTGGACAAGATCGTTGACATCCCCTTTGTGCCGGTTATCAACGGCACGCGACGCTGGATCCGCATTGGTCTGGGCGACCATTTCGTCCAGTTGCAGCCGTCTGAGTTCTGTAAGATCGCCTACATCCTGGCGCTCGCCTGGTACCTGCGATTCCGCAAGAACTACCGGCGATTCAAGGGCCTGCTGGGGCCGTTCGCCCTGACGGTGCTGGCGATGGTGCTGATCCTGCTGGAGCCGGACTTGGGGACGGTGCTGCTGATGATGCCGGTGCTGTTCGCGGTGCTGTTCGTCGCGGGGGCGCGGCTGCGGCACTTGGGGGTCATCGTGCTGTTGGCGCTCCTGGCCAGCCCGCTGTTCTGGGCTCACATGCGGCCGTACCAGCGCATGCGGCTGTCCAGCGTGTTCCTGCAGAATGACTGGATTCGCGGCAAGGCCCTGGAGCACGAGCGGCTGGCGCGGCTCTTGGCCGGGTCGCAGCGGAACGTCCGCTATTGGCACCGCAACCAGGGCTACCAGGTCACGCACGCCAAGCGGGCCATCGCCTCGGGCGGGCTGCTGGGCCAGGGGTTCCGCCGCGGGCCGTATTTGCGATACGACTACAACGTCCGCCAGGGCGAGCCGGACGCCGTGCGGCTGCCCGAACGGCAAAACGACTTCATCTTCGCGATCATCGCCCACCAATTCGGCCTCGTGGGGGCGGTGATCCTGCTGGGCCTGTACGCCGTCTTCATCCTGTGCGGGGCGGAGATCGCCTGGCAGAACACCGAGCCCTTCGGCCGGCTGGTCGCGGTAGGGATCGTGGCCATGTTCGCCGTGGAGGTCGTGGTGAACGTGTCCATGACGGTCGGACTGATGCCGATTACGGGGCTCACGTTGCCGCTGGTCAGCTATGGCGGCTCCTCCCTGCTGGTCAGCATGATCGCGGTCGGCCTGCTGAACAACATCGGGCGGGATCGGCCCTTCTCGATCGCCACCAGCCCCTTCGAACACAAGGACATTCCGCCGGGCCTGTGAGCCCGCGACGCCCGCGGGGCCGGTCGACCATCCCCGCGCTAGAGCACCGCCAAGCCTCGTTCCAGGTCCGCGATGATATCCTCGGCGTCCTCCACGCCCACCGCCAGCCGAAACAGCGTATCGGTGATGCCCAGCGCGTACCGCTCCTTGCGGGGGTAGTCGTAGTAGCTGACCATCGCCGGGTGCGTGATGAGCGTTTCGACGCCGCCCAGGCTGGGGCCGATGTAGCACAATTGCAGGGCGTCGAGGAAGCGTTTCGCCCCGGCCAGATTGCCCTTGGTGACGAACGTGACGACCCCGCCGCCGCCGGCCATCTGCGCCGTGGCCACCTTGTAGTGCGGGTGGCTCTCCAGGAAGGGGTAGTAGACGCGCTTGATCCGCGGATGGCCCTCCAGGTGCCGCGCGACGGCCAGGGCCGTTTCGTTCTGCCGGGCCACGCGCAGGGGGAAGGTCTTCAGGCCGCGGAGCAGCAGATAGCAGCAGTGCGGGTCGATCGTGCCGCCCATGGATTTGTGCAGGTTGCGGATGCGGTCGATGAGCTCGGCGCGGCCGAGCACCGCGCCGGCCAGGATGTCGTTGTGGCCGGCCAGGTACTTGGTGCAACTGTGCAGCACCAGGTCCATGCCGAACTGGAGCGGCCGCTGGTTGACGGGCGTGGCGAAGGTGCTGTCGATCAGCGTCAACACACCGTGCCGCTGGGCGATCTTGCAGATCTTTTCCAGATCGAAGATGTTCAGGTAGGGGTTGGTGGGCGACTCGGAGAAGATGAACCGCGTGCTCGGGCGGATCGCCTTTTCCAGGGCGTCGTAATCGCCGAACCCCACGATCGTGCAGTCGATGCCGAACTGCTTGAGGTACGAGCGGCAGAACTCGAGGGTCTTTTTGTAGCTGTCGTCGGTGATCACGATATGGTCGCCCGACTGGACCAGCGACAGGATCGTCGTGGTGATCGCGCTCATGCCGCTGGAGAACACGACGCAGTCCTCGGCGCCCTCCAGGTCGGCCAGACGCTGCTCGGCGATGGTCGTGGTGGGGTTGCCGTAGCGGCCATATTCGTAGTGCCCCTTGCCGTGCCGGGTGTACTGCTCGATGTCATGGCTGTCCTTGAACGTGAACGTGCTGGTCTGGATGATCGGCGTGGTCAGCGAGTCGGCGAATTTGCGTCGATCCTCGCCCGCGTGCACCGCCCGCGTGGACAGCGCCTGGTTCAGCCGCTTGGGTGCGGGTCCCCGGTTTACCTTGGCCATCGTTTGCCCTGTTCCTGCGTGGTTGGAGTCGGTTGAAGTCCCTGTCGTCCGGCGGCCAGGCTCCCCCGCCGGACCCCATGATTCCGAGAGTCTGCCCTATGCCGGGGCTTATTGCAAGTCCCATCTCGCGGTGGTTTTATAGCTCCGGGCACCCAGATCCGGCGACTTTTTTACGCGCCAGTGCCATACAGTTGGCACTGTCTCAAATCCGGGCTTGCAGGGCCCGGCCAATGTTCACGATAAAGGGATGAGACGCGATTGGCGCCTGCCATGTGACAACCACCGCGCGATAGCCGCGGGGCGTTCAAGGAGAAGGCCGGGCAGTTGATGGGTGGGGTGCCCGGCCCGTTTTTTATATCGGGTGCCGGCGCGACCGCGTCACCCGGACGCCAAGGCCTCGACGTCGCTGAGGGCCTTGGGGATGGGGGGGCCGAGGAGGCGGCCGCCAGTCTCGGTGACCAGGACATCATCCTCGATGCGGATTCCGCCAAAGTCGCGCCACGACTCCAGCCGGTCGTAATGGATGAAGTCAGTCCATCGGCCTTCGGCCCGCCAGCGGTCGATCAGCGCGGGGATGAAGTACACGCCCGGTTCCACGGTGATGACAAAGCCCGGCTCCAGGGCCCGGGCCAGCCGCAGCGAGCGCAGGCCGAACTGGCCACTGCGACGGATCGCGTCCGTATAGCCCACGTAGTCCTCGCCCAGGGCCTCCATATCGTGCACGTCCAAACCGAGCATGTGCCCCAGGCCGCACGGCATGAACAGGGCGTGGGCCCCGGCGGCGACGGCCTCCTGCGTATCGCCCTTCATCAGCCCCATCGCCTTGAGGCCCTCGGCCAGGTGTTCGCACGCCAGCCGGTGGATCGCTCGGAACTCGACGCCCGGCCGAACCGCGGCGAGCGCGGCCTGCTGGGTCTCAAGCACCAGCGTGTACACGTCCCGCTGCCGCGGGTCGAACCGCCCGCCGATGGGGATCGTCCGCGTGATGTCGCCGGTATAATGCTCGGGCGATTCGGCGCCGCAGTCGTGGACGGCCATCTGGCCGGGGCCAAGCGTGTTGCCGTAAAACGGATTGTGCAGGACCTCGCCGCGCACGGAGAAAATCGTCGGGAAGGCCAACCGCCCGCCACAGGCCAGGGCGATGCCCTCGATGTGGCCGGCAATTTCCCGCTCCACGCGTCCGGGCCGGGCCTGTTGCATCGCAGCGGTCTGCATCCGCGCGGTGATCTCGACGGCCTGCTCGATATGGGTGATCTCCTCGGTGCTTTTGATCGACCGCTGGGCGACCACGGCGCCGATGAGCCGGGGGCAGGCCCGGGAGGCGACCTGGGCCGGTTCGGCGCCCAGCAGGTCCGCGAGCCTCAGAAGGGTGCGGGCCCGATAGGGCGGCACAAACCGGACGGGCCGGCCGGCACGGAGGGCCTTCTGTACGGTAGCCTGGAGCGCATCAGATCCCGCAACTTCTTTCATACCAGTCTGTTGCGCGCGGTTGTGCAGCGAGGGCTGCGGGCCGGTCCAGACGACCGCGTCCGGATCGGGGTCGTCGCCGTACAGGACCTGGGCCCCGGAATCCAGGTCCAACGTGACGGCCAGTCCGGGATCGTCGAGGCCGACATAATAAAGGAAGGTGCTGTCCTGCCGGAACGGGTAGACGTTGTCGGCGTAGTTCATCGGGCATTCATCGTGACCCAGGAGCACGACCAGGCCCGAACCGACCCGTTCGGTAAGTTCTTTTCGCCTCGCCACATACGTCGCCGCATCAAACACCGGATGCTCCTTGTGCGTGCCGTTTGCTTAAGGGTTGCCGTCGGCCTGGGTGGCGTATCGTTTCCATACATCCTCATCCGCCAGAAGCGGCAGAAAGACCCCGCCGATCACCGGCCGGGCGCGGAAACCCCGCACCTTGGCGGTGCTGGTGAAGTACCAGTCGCTGAACGGCACCCGGTCGGGCGACTCGTGGGCGAAGCGGTACAACGGCACGATGAGCTTCTCGAAGTCCGCCCGCGTCTCGGTCAGCGTGGCGCACCACACCAGCCAATCGCTCTTGGTGAAGTCCGCCCGGTTGTCCAGCGGCAGACCGTAGGCATTCTGCGTCTTGAGATACCAGGCCACCTCCTTGCGGGCGATCTTCGGATCGAACAGCCCCAGGCCGAGGATGCGATCCCACACGAGATTGTACTTCATGCTCCACGTGCCGGGCTTGTCGAAGGCCAGCCGGTAGTGGTCGCCGTCGTCGGCCATTGTCTCCCACTGCTGGGCCATGTCCTTGGCCGCCGAGCGAAAACGCTTGGCCTCATCGGGCTTGCCGACCCTGTCGCACAGCATCGCGTAGGCGCCCAGGGCGTTGATCGCCTTGATCGACAGGTTGCAGTTGTGGGCCAAGTGGCCGGTGAAATCGTCGGTGCAGAGCTGATTCTCCGGATCGAGTCCCTTGTCCAGCAGGTATTCGGCCCAGCGGCTCAGCAGGTCCCAGTACCGCCGGGCGAAGTCGGTGCGTCCGGAGGCCTTGGCCCCGGCCGCCACCATCAGGATCATGTTGCCGCATTCCTCGACCGGCATCTGGCCTTGCATGCGGAGTTGGCCGTTGCGGTCGCGGCCATAGGCCTGGCCATTGCCCTTGGGGTAGGTGCCGACATCATGCGGGGCGAAATCGTAGGGCCAGTCATCCGTGCGAGCGTATTCGAAGATCGGCGCACACATCCCCTCCAGCAACATCGGGTTGAACAGCGCCAAGAAGGGCGAGGCCGGGTAGGACACATCCACCGTGGCCATGCAGCCGTTGGAGAAGCACTCCTTATGGAAGAACCACGGCTCGCGGCCATCGGGCGACTCGACGATCTTGCCGCCGGCCCAGACGTGCCGATACGACAGCGCCACCAGCCGGGCGTACTCCTCGCCGCCGATCCGTCGGGCATCCTCCAGCAGCCTGGCGTCGAATGCCCGACCGGCATGTAACGCCTCGTCTCTCGAGCGGATGCACGCAGTCAGCATGGGGACAAAGCCGCCGTAGGCCCTGGCGTACCAGGGGCGCAGCTTCTGGCCCAGGAACTCGATGCTGAATATGTCGTCGTAGGCCACCGTGATCACGCCCGTGCGGGGCCGTGCGGCGTCCACGTCCAGGCTCAGCGTGGCCGCGATGACCGGCCAGTCATCGTCGGCGGGCCGGGGCATCCGGGCATCATCGCTCTCCGGAAGCCCCTCGCCCCGGACGAACCGCTCCCGGACATTGTGCGAGGTCACCGCGAGGCGATGGTCACCCTCCGTGGGCACGCCCACATAGAGGTAGCCCCAGTCGATCCGCAGGTTGTCGCCGGCCTTTTCGAGGATGGGCTGTTGGGCCGAGCCCATCAGGGCGAACTGCGTGCCCGCGACGGGCTCTTTGAGCCGCCGCCAAACGATCTGCTGCTTGGGCTCGTTGACCACCCATTCGCCCGACGCATCGAAGTAAAGGTCCACCTTGTGCGGCGATTGGTCCGTCGAGGTGACACGGCAGACCATAAACGTGACCGGCGCACTGAGTCGATCCACGTCGTCCGGCAACATCGGCGTCGTGAACTGCACCTGAAGCTCCACCGGTCCGGTCTGGAACGTGTAGTGCGTGGCGGTCGGGTGCAGCTCCAGATGCGTCTGCTCGGCCGCCGTGGGGCACACCGCATCGGGTCCCATGAACCGATACGCCCGGCCATCGACGCGGATCATGCCCGCCATGGCCTGCACCGCGCCGGTCCAGTGCACCGGCCATGAATCGTACAGCCGGTCGCTGAACGACCAGACGCTCGCATAGGGATCCATCGTCACCAGCGGCACCGCCGGCGGACGAAACGCCTCCATCGCGGCCCCGTGAGCCGCTCCACACAGAACCATCATGGCCAGCATGACCCTGCCACAGGAACGACAGCTTTTCATTTTGTAGCCTCCGAACAGTGACGCAACCTACCCATCAGACGGGATGCCCGGCGATTCCTCCTTTCACCGCTTTGGCCGCACACCGGCGCGGGTCCCTGGGACGACGACCCTCAGAATACGCCGCCTACGTAATCGTCAAAGTGATTGAACTCGGCGTTCTCCAGGTACGTTCGAGGGCGGGCGACAAAGGTGCAGATGTTGTCCACGAGGAAGTAGTGCTTCTCCTCCTCGCGGGCGAGCTGCTCGAAGATCCGCCGTTGCTCGGGTGTTTCGACCTCGCCGGCCTTCTGCAGGTAGAAGTCGTGGCTTTCCTTCTCGATGTCGCGGGCCTTTTCGTAGAGCTCGATCTGCCCCATCTCGCCCTCCCAGCGGCCCGCCGCCGCCTTCATCTTCTCGAAGAGGCCCCTGGCCTCGTGCAGGAGGGGCGTGTCGGCGACCTCGGTGGGCGCCTCATGGCTCATGCGGTCCACGATCTGGAAGTGGGCGGCCTCTTCATCGGCCAGCATCGTGAGGATCCGCCGCAGGCCCTCGTGGGGCGCCTTGGCCGCCAGGTCGCGATAAAAGTGCTCGCTGTAGGCCTCTTTGTCCTTGGCGAAGTCGAAGATATTCATGCGTTGCCCCCTGCCTCTGTACGATTGTCATTCGCCGCGCCCGTACGCAGTCGCGGTGCTTTCTTTACGTTGC
>DSDH01000009.1 GCA_011055475.1 Phycisphaerales bacterium
GCAGACCGATCAGGATCGCGATCACGCTCATGACCGTCAGCAGTTCGACAATCGTAAAACCTTGCCTTCTCATGTTCGGGCCCCTTCTCATTTGTGACTCTCTTTTCACCGCGAGTCGGTTGTCTCGTGCGTCGCGCCGCGGCGCGCCTCTCACATCAGCACCTGCATCAGCCGCACCATCGGCATGAACATCGCCAGCACGATCGTGCCCACCACCAGCCCCAGGCAGATAATCATGACCGGCTCCAGCAGACTCATCATGGAGCTGACCAGCACGTCGGCCTCTTCATCGAAGTTGTTGGCGATCTTTTCGAGCATCTTGTCCAGGTCGCCCGTCTCCTCGCCGACGTCGATCATGTTCACGACCATCGCGTCCACCTTCTTGCTCTGGCGCAGCGGGTTGGCGAAGGTGTCGCCCTGACGAATGGCGTGGTGAATCTTATCGAGCACCTTGGCGTAGACCTCGTTGCCCGACGTGTCCCGCGTGATCGCCAGGGCCTCAAGAATCGGCACGCCGGCCCCGATCAGGGTGCCCAGCGTTCGCGTCCACCGGGCCACCGAGATCTTGTACACCAGCTTGCCGACGATCGGCATGTGCAGCTTGACGGTGTCCAGCGCATAGCGGCCATACCGAAACTGTCGTATCAGCTTCAATATCGCAATAATGACAAAAGGCATCAACAAGACCATCAGGGCGTTGAGTCCGTAGCGTGCGGTCAGCCAGTCGCTGATATTCAGCAGGGTCTGCGTCAGCCACGGCAGGCCCTGTTGCCCGTCGCTCATGTCCTTGATGACCGTGGCGAACACCGGAATGATGAAGATCATCAGACCCATCACGATGATGGTGGCGATCGACATGACGGCGATCGGGTAAACCATCGCGCTCCGCACCTTCGACCGCAACCGCTGCGACTTCTCCATAAAGTCCGCCAGTCGGGCCAGGATGATGTCCAGCACGCCCCCGACCTCGCCGGCGGCGATCATGTTCACGAACAGCCGGTCGAAGCATTTCGGGTGCTTGGCCATCGCCTCGGACAGCGTCGAGCCGCCCTCGATGTCGTCGGCCACGTAGCCGATGATCGTCCGCAGCCGACCCTTCTTCTGCTGCGCCTCGAGGATGCGCAGCGACCGCAGGATCGCCAGACCGGCGTCCTGCAGCGTCGAGAGCTGCCGCGCGAACTGGCAGATCTGCTTGGTTTTGACCTTGCCCGTTTTCTTACGGCGCTTGGGCGTGGCCTCGCGGCGCGCCTTGACCTTCCGGGCGCCGCTCTTGGCTGTCACCTTCGTGGGAAACAACCCTTTGTTGCGGATCTTGCTGATGGCCTCCTTGTTGCTCAGGGCCTCGATCTCGGCCTTGACCTCGTTGCCGTCCGCATCCAGTGCTCGATATTGAAAAACCGGCATCTCAGATCACCTCCCATCGGGGTTCGGGCAACGGCCCGCCCCCCATATCCTGTGGCCGCCGCGGCTCGCGGCCCGGCTATTCCTGTGCCGCCAATGTCTCACGCGCCACCTCTTCAATCGTCGTCACTCCATCGTAAATCAGATCCAGGCCGTTTTCCCGAAGCGTCGTCATCCCGGCTCGCCGCGCGGCCTCCTGCAGAATGGCCGTGGAGGCGCGGTTCATAATGAGATCGCGGATCTCGTCGTTGAGCACCATGATCTCGAAGATGCCCGTGCGGCCCTTGTACCCCGTCCCGTTGCACATCTCGCATCCGCGCCCGTAATAGAATTGCTTGCCGCCCACGTCCTCCGGCCTGAGGCCCAACTCCATGAGCATTTCCTCCGTCGGCTCGAACGGCGTCTTGCAGTTCGTGCAAATCTTCCGCACCAGCCGTTGGGCGACGATGCCCTCCAGGGTCGCGGTGACCAGGAATGGCTCGAGCCCCAGGTCCACCAGACGCGCGATCGTGCTCGGCGCATCATTGGTGTGGACCGTCGTGAACACCAAGTGCCCCGTCAGCGAGGCCTGAATCGCGATCTCGCCCGTTTCCAGGTCGCGGATTTCACCCACCATGCAGATATCCGGGTCCTGACGCAGAATCGACCGCAGGCACCGGGCGAACGTCAGACCGATGTCCGATCGCATCTGCACCTGGATCAGCCCGTCGATGTCGTACTCGACGGGGTCCTCCGTGGTGATGATCTTGCGATCGATCGTGTTCAGTTCCTTCAACGCCGAGTACAACGTGGTCGTCTTGCCGCACCCGGTCGGTCCGGTCACGATCACGATGCCGTTGGGCTTTTCGATCAGTTGCTTGACCTTCTTCAGATCGGCCTCGCGAACCCCGAGCATGTCCAGCCGGAGGTCCACCTGCGATCGGTCCAGGACACGCAGCACCACGCTCTCGCCGAACATCGTCGGCAGCACGCTGACACGCAGGTCCACGGGGTTGCCGCCCACCGTCAGCGGGATGCGTCCGTCCTGCGGCAGACGCCGCTCGGCGATGTCCAGATTGGCCATGACCTTGATTCGCGAACTCAACGCTACGGCAATATGCTTCGGCGGCGGCACCATCTCATACAGCACGCCGTCGATCCGATAGCGCATCTTGAATTCATCCTCGAAGGGCTCGAAATGAATGTCCGACGCCTTGTCGCGGATCGCCTGCAAGAGCACCAGGTTGAGCAGCTTCTTGACGGGATTACTCTCGGCCAGCTCCTTGAGCTCTTCGAGGTCGATGCTCTTGTCCCGTCCCTCGAACGTCGCCAGGTTCCCATCCTCGGAAATCTCCGAGATCAGGTCGTTGATGCTCTCCTCCGACTCCGCGTAGTAACGGTTCAGGGCCTCCTGAATGGCGTTACTGTCGGCCACCTTCGCCACGACCGAAAAGCCCGTCAGTGTCGCCAGGTCATCCGTCGCCCGGAAGTTGTCCGGGTTGTCCATGGCCACGGTCAGCTCATTGCGGCTCGCATCATAAGCAAACGGGATCACTCGATAGGTCCGAGCCATCTGTGCGGGAACGTGCTGCAAGACCCCCTTGGGAATCTCCCGACGCCCCAGGTCGACGTACTCCATGCCTCGCTGGGCCGCCAAGGCGATGTTCAACTGCTTTTCATCGACCAAGCCCTTGTCCAGAAGGATCTTCCCGAGCTTGACCTTGCCGCCTTTTTCCTGCTGGATCTGGAGGCACTCGGAGACCTTATCCCGGGTCAGAACCCCCATCTTGATCAGGATGCGGCCCAGATTCCGGCCCTTGAGTTGTCGGATGGGTGGGATGTTATCCATACTCACATCTCCCGTTTTCGGCCGCCATGACCGACTGTCTTTGGCGGGGCGTTGCGGCCCCGTGCTAAGAACGGAAAAGCCGCAACGCACACTCCACTTATATTATAGGCCCGTCAAACCACAAAATCAATTCAAAAAATGATGCGACACCTGGTTTCTGGGACATCGCAAGTTCATCCCCCGGGCCTCCATTTGCGCCATTCGAAGACAACAAGACAGCCTGGGGTGTCCGAAGAATCGTCTCGGCCACGAAGGGTCAAGACACCACAGGAATAAACGATTTCTGGCCTGTAAAACAGAGCGACACCTGGTATGTGCGACATTTCTACTTGAAGATACGTCATTTCCAGGATGTTCTCTGGTCAGCCATCGTGTGTTTATGACCCCCGTCTATCTGCGGCGCTTCCCTTGGCCGTTGGCGCCTAAGTGGTGCTCGTCGACCTCGGTACCCAAGACGTCTTCCAGACCAACCTCACGAAGCTGTTTACGCATCTGCTCGGGGTGGATCCCCAGCTCGGTCTCGGCCTTCTTGAGCAACTCAGACGGGTTGCGGGCCTTGTCCAGCATCTCGTCCAGAGCGATACGCTCCGTGGCGAAAAGCTGCCAGAGGTGGTCGTCCAGGAGCTGCATGCCCAGCTTCTTGCCGATCTGAATGCTGGATTCGATGCGGTAGACCTTGTTCTCGCGGATGAGGTTTTGGATGGCCGGAGTGCAGATCATGAACTCATAGGCGGCCACGCGACCTCGCCCGGTCTTGACCGGACAGAGTGTCTGGCTCAAGACGGCGATGAGGTTGGTGCTCAACTGAACGCGAATCTGTTCCTGCTGGCTGACGGGAAACGCGTCGATGATCCGGTTGACGGTACCCTGACAGCCGGTCGTATGGAGGGTGCCGAACACCAAGTGGCCGGTTTCCGCCGCCGTGATAGCGGCTTCCATGGTCTCCAGGTCCCGCAACTCGCCGACCAGGATGACGTCCGGGTCCATACGCAGGGACCGCCGCAGCGCCTCGGCAAACGTCGGCACGTCAATCCCCACCTCGCGCTGGTTGATAATCGACTTCTTATGGGTATGGTAGTATTCGATGGGTTCCTCGACGGTGATGATATGTCGGTCGAGGTTTTCGTTGATGTAGTTGATCATGCTGGCCAGCGTCGTGGTCTTACCACTTCCGGTCGGGCCGGTGACCAGAAACAGGCCGCGAGGCCGCCGGCACAAGGCCGCCACGATTCGCGGCAGACCGATCTTGTCGAAGCTCAGCAGTTCCGACGGGATCAAGCGGAGCACCATCGACACGTGCCCCTTCTGGCGGAAAACCGATGTACGGAAGCGGCCGGCATCGCCGAAGGCAAAACCAAAGTCCGTGCCTCCGACCTCCTGCAGTTCCTGCTGATTCTTCTCGGGCGTAATGCTCTTCATCAGCGACACGGTGTCATCCGGCTCGAGCACCTTCGTATCCAGCGACCGCAACCGCCCGCTGATCCGCAGCACCGGGGGCCGATCCACCACCAGGTGGAGGTCCGAACCGCCCATCTTGATGCACGCTTCCAACAACCGATCAATGTGAAGCCTGGATTCTTTGGCCATAACCGTATCAACCTGTTCACACAGAACTTATGATTGGACCTCGTCAACCACCAGGCCCTCGGCCTGGGTGACTTTCGCAACCTCCTGGGGCGTACTGATACCCTTGAACACCTTGATTCGCCCGTCCTGCAAGAGGGTTTTCATGCCACTGGCGATGGCCGCCCGTCGCAACTCGCCCGCCGGCGCCCGCTGGAACGCCAGCTCCCGCAACTCGTTGTTCATCTCAAGCATTTCGAAAATGGCAATTCGTCCGCGGTAGCCCGTGCCTTGGCAACTGGCACATCCCGCGCCCTTGTAAACCGGATGCTTCTTGAGGTCTTCGGGCGTGATGCCCAGCAGCCGCAGGTAGTGCGGCTCAGGGTTTTCATCCACGGTTTTGCAGTCCTTGCAGATCACGCGCAGCAATCGCTGGGCCATGATCGCCTGGATGGAGCTGGCCACAAGGAACGGTTTGACGCCCATGTCGATCAGTCGGGTGATCGCACTGGGAGCATCGTTGGTGTGCAGCGTGCTGAACACCAAGTGCCCGGTCAGGGCCGCCTGGATGGCGATGTCGGCCACCACGCCGTCACGAATCTCACCGATCAGAATGATGTTCGGAGCCTGACGCAGCATGGACCGGAGAATCCGCTCAAACGTCAGGTTAATCTCCGTGCGGACCTGGCACTGGTTGATCCCGGCGATATTGTACTCCACGGGATCCTCGGCGGTGATGATCTTCTTGTCGGGCCGGTTCAACTCCTGCAAGGCCGAATACAGCGTCGTCGTCTTACCGCTACCGGTCGGTCCCGTCACCAGAAAGATGCCGTTGGGCCGCTTGATGATCTGAACGAACCGCTCGTAGTCCTCCGGCTCGAAGCCGATCGCCTGAATGCCGATGTTCACCGACTCCGGGCGCAGAATACGCAGCACCGTGCTTTCCCCGTGGTAGGCCGGGAGACACGATACACGAAAGTCGATATCCTGGCCGTCGACGGTGCGTTTGATGCGTCCATCCTGGGGCAGCCGCCGCTCCCCGATGTCCATGCCCGACAGGATTTTGATACGGGCGATCAGCGGCGCCTGCATGGTTTTGGGGATGTTGTCTCGCTCGATGCACACGCCGTCGATGCGGTAGCGCACCCGCACGCGGTCGGCCATCGGCTCGACGTGGATATCGCTGGCCCGCAGACGCACGGCCTCGTCGATAATCAGGTTCACCAGCCGGATAATCGGGCCTTCGTCGTCGTCCGCCTCGTTGGCCTGGGCCCGGCGGATTTCGGCCTCGATGGCATGCCCTTGCGCCGTCAATTCCGCGGCCGTGGCGTCGATGCTGCTGCGCACCTCATCCATCGTGTGCAGAATGTGCGTGCGGATCTTGGAGGGCGCGGCCAGGACGGGTTGAATCTCCGTGTTCAGCCGGAACTGCAGCATGTCGAGCAGGTCCAGGTTCAACGGATCGCCGAGAATGACCTTCAGCCGCCCGTTCTCGCGGCCCAGAGGCAACACGAAGTGCTTCTTGACCAGCTCGTCCGGGATCAGCTTCATCGTGCTTTGGGAGAATTCGACCTGGTCCAGATTGACGTACTCGTAGCCGAACTGCTCGGCCAAGGCCTCGGCCACCTGATCCTCGGTCAGCAGCCCCGTTTGGACGAGCACCTCGCCGAGGCGCTTCTTGTCGGCCTTGCCCTTCTTTATGGCCTGGATCAATTTGGGCTTGTCCACCAGCTTGCGGCGGTAGAGGATTTCGCCCAAATGTCTGCGCTTGCGTGCCATCGCCTTTGTGACGCCTTAATGGCCTTTGAACGGCTCATGAAAACCAAGTCACGCGACTCGGTCGGTCCCACCCCCGGATCGACGCCCGGGCAGGTTGATCCGAAACCTGCGCTTCGGTCATGGTTCCCGGCGTCCGGCGGGAGGACCAGGGGAGGGGCACTTTTCCCATCATCCGTTCAATCATCCATAATCATGAAGAGCCCGCCCAAAACAGCCAGCATACCACGGATTGCCGTTGCGGTCAATTCCGCAATCGCAAACGGAGTTCATTTATCCCTGTCAGGGCCGCTCGCAAACGGACAGCGGGGCGGGAATACGGCCATACGAAGCGACCGACCCGGCATCCGTCGGCCTCGGCCACGGCAATATATACCAATCCCACCGGTTTTTGTTCGCTGCCTCCCTCCGGCCCGGCGATGCCCGTGGTCGCCACCGCCAGGTCCGCTTGCGCCCGCTGCCGCGCCCCACGCGCCATCGCCTCGGCCACGGGCTCGCTGACGGCCCCGTGAGTGCGAATCAGGGGTTCGGGAACACCCAGGTCACGGATTTTGGCCTCGTTACTGTAGGTGATCCAGCCGCCCAGAAAGTATCGGCTGGCGCCGGGCACATCCGTCAACAGCTTGCCGATCAGTCCGCCGGTGCAGGATTCGGCCACCGTCAGACTCAGGCCCCGCCGAACCAGCAACTCGCCGGTCACCTCGGCCAGGGTCTGCTCCTCTTCACCGAAGACCAACTCTCCGAGCATCCTCCGCAGATCGGCCTCCTCGGCCCGAATCATGGCTTGGGCCCGGTCGGCGTCGTCCGCCTGCGCGACGATGTGCAGCGTGATGATCCCGTTCGAGGCGGTGCTGTTGACCATGGGGTTTCGCCCCCGCTGCATGCGGTCGCCCAATAGGACGGCGATATCCGATTCGCCCACGCCGAAGCAGCGGAGCCGACGGCGGACGATCACCGGCCCGGTGCGGACGCGCTGCGCCAGCTCCGGCTCCACGGCATCGTTGAACATCCGCTTCATCTCCGAGGGGACCCCCGGCAGACAGAAAAACACCCGCCCCCCGCGTTCGACGCGGATGCCGCAGGCGGTTCCGACGGGGTTGTCCAGCGGCTCGCTGCCCGCGGGCAGGTGGGCCTGGATGCGATTCGTGGGGGCCATTGGCCGCTCGCGATGGGCGAAAAACCGTTCGATTCGAGCCAGCAGGTCGGGCCGGAGCTCGAGGTCCACGCCGAGAAACCGCGCCATCGCCTGTCGTGTCAGGTCGTCATCCGTCGGGCCTAGGCCACCGGTCACGAGGACGACATCCGCGTGCTCGGCGGCCTCCGTCAGGGCTCGGACGATCACCTCCAGATCATCGGGCAGCAGTCGTACGCCCAGCAGGTCGATGCCCAGATCGGCCAGCCGGCCCGCCAGCCACGCCGCATTCGTATCCACCGTCAGCCCGCTGAGCAACTCGTTGCCGATGCTGAGGATGCACGCCTTGTTGGCGGTCCGGCGGCTTTTTGAGTCGGTCTGTGTACGCATCGTCATTTCACGCCGGCGGGCTAGTCCATCGTAATCATGGCCTTGATCACACCGTCGGCGTAGCGGGCGACCAGATCGAACGCCTCGCGGCACTGCTCGAACGGGATGTGATGGGTCACCATGAAGTCGGCGTCGATGCGGCCGGACGCCAGCAGGTCCATCGCCTTGGCCGTACAATGGTTCTGCCGCCGCACGTTGGTGACGGTGATCTCCTTGCGTCGCATCCGGTCGATCACAAAGCTGATCCGGTCCACGCGCGGAATCCCCACGAGCATGAGCGTGCCGCCCGGCTTGAGCAGCTCGATCGCCTGATCGACGGCCTCCTGCTCGCCGCAGCACTCGTAGACCACGTCCAC
>DSDH01000544.1 GCA_011055475.1 Phycisphaerales bacterium
AGCATGGGTCCCCTCTCAAGTACCTAGGCAGCTTCGCAACTCCTAAGTACCTGATGGGACTCATGCTTCTCAACTATTCAGCCGTTTCTCCTCGCACCGATTCCCGAGAGGAACCATTTGTTTTAATCCAAGGGTGGGGTTCGAACCCACGGAAATCGACAATCGGGATCGACCGCGAGGGCGTTAGCCCGAGTGACGGGGAGCGATAGCGACCCAATCGCCTGGAGTGATTTGGAATGGGCTAACGCCGGCCCGTGGGGCGAAGGGCAGGGATAGCCCGGAGTAATCCCCTCTCTGGCAACGGCTCCCGCATTGTTCCGGCTTTGCCCGCCCATGGGCTCTTACTGCCTGCGCCCATGCGGTCGTCTCCACCTCATCGTGCCATACAGGACCCCGCGCTCCCCGGGCCCGCCGTCGCACCTTCCGTAAGACCTCGGGCAGGCGTGTCGGTTCCACCTGCCTCCAGCTCCGGCAGTGTGGTCCGCGGGCGTCTATCCTGATGTGTTGTGGACGGCCTGCGGGCGATGATCGCGTGCCCGCGGGTTCCGTGAAATCCCGAAGCAGGAGGAGACGGCGATGAGTGAACGTGATGCCTATGTCGGAAAGATGAAGGCCAGGCTCGATGAATGGAGCGCCGAGATCGAGGTGCTGGAGGCCCGGGCTGCCCACGCCCGGGCCTCGGCCCGGGCCGAGTACGAGCGGCAGATGCGGCAGCTGCGCGAACAGGCGAGCGAGACGGCCGACCAGTTGCGGGAGTTGCGGGACGGTGGCGAATCCGCCTGGAATGAGCTCAAGGGTGGCGTGGAGCAGGCCATGGGGGCGCTGGGTGATGCCGTGAAGCGTGCCCACGACCAGCTCCGGTAGCCCCGTGGTGCGCGTGAGCATCCTCGTGGGCGAGGGCTTCGAGGATTCGGAATTCGACGTCCCGCGCGAGTGCCTGCAGGCGGCCGGCCACGAGGTGGTCCTGCTCGGTGAAAAGGCGGGAGACACGGTCACGGGAAAGCGAGGCCGGGCGCGGGTCCGCGTGGAACTCGCGGCCCGGGATGCCCGTCCCGGCGACTTCGATGCCCTCGTGATCCCCGGTGGGCACGCGCCCGATCGACTGCGGCTGAACGCCGATGTGGTGCGCTTCGTGCGCGAATTCATGGCGACGGGACGACCGGTGGCGGCCATCTGCCACGGGCCCCAGCTGCTGATCGAGGCCGACGCCGTCCGTGGCCGCCGGCTCACTTCCTGGCCCTCGGTACGTACCGACCTGGTCAATGCCGGTGCCGAGTGGCTCGACGAGGCGGTGGTGACGGACGGCAACCTGGTCACGTCGCGCAAGCCGGCGGACCTCGAGGCCTTCTGTGATGCGCTGATGGCGCGCCTGGGCTCGTGATGACTCTGCGCCGCCGGGAGGTCACACGCCAGCCGGCCGCGTGGTCGGTTCAGGCGCCAAGCATCGTGGCGAGGGTCAGCGCATTGCGTACCGCGTACCCGGCCTCGTCGTTGTCGAAGTACACGAACACGTCCCGGCCCTGGCGGCGCCAGCCATCGGCGGTGTCGGCCCAGCGGGCGAGCGTCCGCTGATCGTAGCATCCCGCATAGGCGTCGTCCGGGCCATGCAGGCGGACGTAGACGAAGTCCGCGGTGATGTGTTGCGGCGTGAGATAGCCCTCGAGTTCGTAGATGCAGAAGGCCACGTCGTGGGCCCGCAGCAGCGCCAGGCTGTGATCGTTGATCCAGCCCGGATCGCGAAACTCGAGGACATAGCGAAACTCGCCTGGCAGGGCATCGAGGAAGGTCTCGAGTCGTTCGGCATTGAAATGCCAGCGAGGCGGCAGCTGAAACAGTATGGGGCCCAGCCGGTCGCCCAGCGTGGTGATCCGCTCCAGGAATCGGTGCAGCCCCTGATGCGGGTCCTTCAGCTTCTTCATGTGCGTGATGTAGCGGCTTGCCTTCACCGCAAACCGGAATCCGCTGTCTACCGTGTCCCGCCAGCGGCGCAGGGTCTGGGCCGAGGGCAGGCGGTAAAAGGAACTGTTGATCTCCGTGCTGCTGAAGTGTCGTGCATAGTAGGCGAGACGCCGGCTGCTCGGCAGCTCGTCGGGGTAAAACACGCCGGCCCAGTGGTCGTAGCACCAGCCGGAGGTGCCGATTCTCATCTTGCCTGGCTTGCCCATGTCCCCTCCGGCAGTGAGTCAGTGCCGATCCCGGCCGTGCGGCTTGCCGCCCGCATCACCGGTTCGACCGCATGCCGCCGTGGTCGCGCAGCGTGAACAATCGGCGCCCCTCCAGACACTTCTGGCCGATGATGGCCGCCGCCGCACTCCAGCCCTGGCAGCGGGTCCCGCCGGGTTGCAGGGTCTTGCCGTTGACGTATTCCGGAAAGGACCAGGGCTCGCCGTCGATTTCCATGGCATTGGCCCGGTGGATCGCATCGAGCAGACGCCGGGCCTCGTCGTACCGGTCGCGCGCGGCGAGGTCGGCAACGTAAAACCCGGTGACCATCGGCCACAGCCCGCCGTTGTGATACTCGTATGGGTGGTTCTTGAAGGTGTACGAGAAGGTCATCTGCAGGTCGCTCCAGTCCTCGTCCACGGGCTTGATCACCGGGTGAAAGGCGGGCAGCAGCGGCAGCGTGTCGTCGAGGAGGGTGTCGCTGATCAGGCGGTCCACCCGCTCGCGCTGCGCCTCGGTCGCGATGCCGAGCAGGGAGACCAGGACATTGGCCAGTGCGTCGAAGCGGTAGCCATAGCCGTGTGGACTGAAGAAGGGCATCCAGTGGTTGCCGGCGCAGTGAGGCGAGGCGGCTGCCCGACCCATTCGGTAGAGCACCTCGTGATAGGCATCGTCCGGGATGTCCTCCGCTGACGGGTCGAACCAGTAATTGGCGCGGATGAGGTGGCCGAGACGGCTGATCCGTTCCTGCAGGGCGTGGTCCTCGCCGCCATGAAGGTGCCGGTGGATGGCGGCGAGCGTGCGCTGTGCCTGGAGATAGAGCAGCTGGTCGTAAAGCACATAGCCGCTATGCAAATACTCGTCGGCCCAGTCGCCCGTGGGCGGCACGAAGAGCAGGCCCCGGGCATTGAACTCCCACGCCCCCAGCAGGAAACGCACCTTCTCCAGTGACGGCAGGACCTGCCCGAGAAAGGCCTCGTCGCTCGTCGCGTGCCAGTATTCGCCGCAGGCGATGACGAACCACAGGCCGGCATCCACGCGGCCGGCAGTACCTCCGTAACTGACACGCTCGGCCACCGGGTCGACGTTGCTCGGGATCTCTCCATGCGGCCCCTGATGGCGAGCCAGGGTGAGCAGCGTGGCGCGGGCCGTGCTGATCAGGTCATGGTCATCCGACAGCAGCGCGGCCAGCGTCGCGATGCCGCCGTCACGCGCCCAGATCCGGTGATAGTTGGCGTTCTCGGTGGGCGAGGCGAGGAAACCGTCGGGTGTCGCGCAATCATAGAGCAACTGCATGGCCCGCTCGAAGCCTTCCCCTGCAAGATCCGGCGTCTGCTTCGACATGAATACCCCTGCGTCGATGTCATGAAGGCCCGTCAACCATAAACGTTGCAGGCACGGAATGACCCAGTCCAGATCAACTGTAGGTCATGAATGCCATGTGGGCAGGGGTGGGGCAGGGATACCGTCGGGGCGGACAGCGAGTTATCGGGACGGGTTGTGATCTCTCGGCGGGGTGTTACAGCGCTCGCGGGGGGTTACACGGCTAGCGCCAGTTCAGGTGCAGGCCGTGCTGGCGCAGGAGGCGCAGGGCGGAGGAGACGCACTCGTCCACGAAGCGGATGCGGGCCGGATTGTTGCGGGCCAGCTTCGCCCACTCCTTGCCCGGCGTGAGGCCCGCCAGCTCGTAGACCTTCGGCCCCGGGAAGTAGAAGGCGTGCACAAACTGGCGGAACACGCGGTTCATCACCGGGCGGTAGAGTGTCTTCTGCCAGCCCGACAGCTCGCTGATCTGGCCCTCCAGGCTCTCGCGGGCGTGGGCGATGTGGCGGGCCTCGTCGATGATGTGCACCGTGATCATGTCGTAGCAGGTCGGGCAGATGCCGTCGCGGTGCTTGCGGATCAGTCGATTCATCCGGTCCGGGACCTCCTCGCCGATCAGCACGGCGATCCAGAAGGCCGCCGAGTCGAAAGGCGCATGCCGGCCCAGCAGGTTGGCCAGGTTCAGGCGGTTGAAGGCCGAGCGGGGCGCCGGCAGCTTGGAGCGACGGATCAGCTCCAGGAACATCAGGCTGTGGCCGGCCTCCTCGCGCAGCTCGTGCAGGCGGTAGATCGCCCGGCCGAGGTTACCCTCGAGGTGGGCCATCGAGCGGCTGATGCGCTCCATGAAGATGCTCTCCAGCCAGAGGGCACCCTCGATGAAGTTCAGGAATTCGTAGTGGGAGAGGGCGAGCTTCTGTTCGTGGGTCAGCTCGTCGTATTCGGGCAGCCCGTACAGGGTCAGCGCCTCCTCGGGCAGCCAGAACTCGTCCAGGCTCAGCTTGTCCCAGGCCACGCGCGTCAGCGGGTCGTGGTAGGGGGTGCTGTTCCGGCTCAGTTGTTCCAGCAGTTCGGATTGCGTCTGGGGCATGGCTGAGATTACAGGCGCTCGTGACAGCCGCCTAGTGTACCCGAGGTACATAACCTTGTCATAATATTCCCCCAAATCAGCCTGTTGGTCAGGATCTCACCGTCATGTCCGAAGCCAAGTGTCTCTACAAGGTCAGTTTCGTCAATCAGGGCCAGGTCTACGAGGTCTTCGCCCGCCAGGTCTACCAGGCCGAGCTCTACGGCTTCATCGTCATCGAGGAACTGGTCTTCGGCGAGCGCACCACCGTGGTCGTCGATCCGGCCGAGGAACGGCTCCAGACCGAATTCGAGGGCGTGAAGCGCAGCTTCGTCCCCATGCACGCCGTCATCCGCATCGACGAGGTCGAAAAGAAAGGCCAGGCCCGCATCAGCGACCTCGGCGACAGGGTCACCGCCTTCCCCGGCCCCGTCTATACCCCCGGCGGGCGCTCCAGCTAGCCGCCGGTTGCCAATTTCCCCCTTCTGGGGTAATCTTGCGCCCCTTTGAAGCCGCCCGAAGCCCCCTCCAGGGACTCCGGCCCCGGCCGAAAACCAGGTTTCCGGAGAGGTGTCCGAGCGGTCGAAGGAGCACGCCTGGAAAGTGTGTATACGGCAACGTATCGAGGGTTCGAATCCCTCCCTCTCCGCCATATAAACAGAAAGGGGCCCCAGATTTTTTGGGGCCCCTTTCTGTTTATCAGGTCGTCGGGGTTCGAACCCTCGATACATAGATAAAGTCGGGTTCGACCGCCGAGCGAAGCGAGGTGACGGCGACCAAGGGGAGCCTATCCCTCCCTCGGCAACCGCTCCTGCGTTGCTCTACCTCCTGCATCCATGCAGTCGTCTCCGCCATATAAACAGAAAGGGGCCCCAGATTTCTTGGGGCCCCTTTCTGTTTATCAGTCCGTGTCGGCTTCGAAGCCTCGATTTGGTGGTTTCGTCATCTTGCGGCCGCACACTGCAGGCCGTATCCCCTTATGGTTGATCTCTATCAGGGTGGCCCGGCTTATCCACGGGGTGTTCCTTGACAGGGGGAAGTGCCTCGCCTAACTATGCAAGGGTGTCCTTACGCACAGAGTAGAGGAGACACTGATGGCAGAAGAACAACCAATAGGATGTGCAAGGGTTACGAGTTCAGTTGCCGGTGGGCAGCCCTCGGAAGCCGCCGAGACGTCCGCTCCAACCAGTAGGCAAGAGGTGACGAGGATGGGTGTACAAGTCGGGCAGAAAGCCCCCGATTTCACCGCTCCTGCGTACTACAAGGGCAGTTTCACCAACGTGACGCTGTCGGATTACGCAGGCAAGTGGGTGATGCTCTGTTTTTACCCGGGTGATTTTACCTTCGTCTGAGCTACTGAAGTGTCGGCGGTCGCCGCGAATTATCAGAAGCTCCAGGACCTGGGTGTCGAAGTTATTTCCGTCAGTGTGGACAGCCACTTTGTCCACAAGATCTGGAACGACGAAGAGCTGAGCAAGATGGTGGATGGCGGTGTGCCATACCACATGGTTGCCGATCAGGCCGGAAATGTTGGTCGGGCTTATGGATGCTGGGACGAAAACCAGGGGGTCGAACTCCGTGGCCGTTTCATCATCGATCCCGATGGCGTGATCCAGGCCATGGAAGTGCTTACCCCGCCGGTTGGGCGCAAGCTCGCCGAAACGATACGCCAGATTCAGGCCTATCAGCATGTGCGCGCCACCGGTGGCAAGGAAGCCTGCCCCGCGGGTTGGGAGCCGGGCAAGCCCACCCTCAAGCCCGGGCCGGATCTGGTCGGGAAGGTGTGGGAGGTCTGGAACCCCTCCATGGAATAACCGGATTGGTTCTCTATCCGGTCCAGGAGGCCCCGCCCCCGTGGCGGGGTTTCTTTTTGTCAGGAGGCCCGGTAACCGATCACATGATCAGCGCAGTCGTCTCTTCGTGCGGGTGTGTGTAAGATGAAAACGCATTGGCAGATTGCAGCATGGCCCGCGCCATCCTGCGGTTATCGTTTCTGTCCAGTTGGATGAAACATGAATCAACTCTCCAGATTACCCTCCGTCAGTCGCCTGCTTTCTGACGCCGAGGTCGAGGCGCTGGTCGATAGTCACGGTCAGAAGGTCATCACCCGGCTTGTTCGTGAGACGCTGGCCGATGCCCGCGAGGCTGCCCGGGCCGGCGAGGCGATTCCCGATTCAACTGATCTCATCGCAAAGGTCACTGCAGCAGCGAGGGCACTTACCCTGCCGAGGCTGCGTCCTGTCTATAACCTCACCGGCACGGTGCTGCACACCAATCTTGGCCGGGCGTCGCTGCCCGAGGCGGCCATCTCGGCCCTCGTGACGGCCGCTCGCAACCCCTGCGCGCTGGAGTACGATATCGAGGATGGTGGGCGCGGTGACCGCGATGACGTCGTGAATGACCTGCTCTGCGAGCTCACGGGGGCCGAGGCCGCCACGGTGGTCAACAATAATGCCGCCGCCGTCTTTCTGCTGCTCAACACGCTGGCGCGGAAAAAGCAGACAAAGGTCATCGTCTCGCGCGGCGAGTTGATCGAGATCGGCGGCGCCTTCCGCGTGCCCGATATCATGAAGCGCGCTGGTGCGAAGCTGGTCGAAGTTGGCACGACCAACCGCACGCACCTGAAGGACTTCCGCGAGGCCATCACCGGCCGCACGGCCATGCTGATGAAGATTCATACCAGCAACTTCGCGATCCAGGGCTTCACCCATTCCGTACCCGAGCGCGAGCTGGCCGAGCTGGCACATGCGCACGAACTACCCTTCGTCGTCGATCTGGGTTCCGGTACCCTCACCGAACTCGAGCGCTGGGGGCTGCCCCACGAACCCACCCCGCGCGAGAGCATCGAGGCGGGTGCCGATTTGGTGACCTTCTCGGGCGACAAACTGCTCGGGGGGCCGCAGGCTGGTCTGCTGGTCGGTCGCAAGGACCTCATCGACAGGATCAAGAAGAATCCACTCAAGCGTGCGCTGCGCGTCGGCAAGATTACCCTGGCCGCGCTGGAGGCCGTGCTGCGCCTTTATCGTGACCCCGATCGCCTGCAAGAACGCCTGACGGCGCTGCAGCAGCTGAGTCGCCCCGAGGCGGACATCCGTTCGGCTGCCGAACGCCTGCTGCCGTCGCTACGGGGGGTACTGGCCTCGCTGCCGGTAACGGTGGAGATCGTCCCGCTCCGCTCGCAGATCGGCTCCGGGTCACTGCCGGTCGATCGCCTCGCGTCCGCCGGTCTTGCGGTCCGCCCGCAGGGAAAGAAGAGCGGTGTGCTTCATCGCATCGAGGCCGGGCTGCGCCGGCTGGACCGCCCGGTGATCGGCCGCATCGAGGACGATGCGCTGCTGCTGGATCTGCGCTGTCTCGCGCCTGCGGAGGAAAGCGAGTTCGCCACCAACCTTGCCGGACTGTCATGCTCGTAGGCACGGCCGGACACATCGATCACGGCAAGACCACGCTGGTGAAGGCGCTTACCGGTGTGGACGCCGACCGGTTGCCGGAGGAAAAGGCGCGCGGCATCACGCTCGATCTCGGCTATGCCTACAGTCCGCTGGCCGATGGGTCGGTGCTCGGTTTCGTCGATGTGCCGGGCCACGAAAGGCTGATCCGCAACATGCTCGCGGGGGCGACCGCCATCGACTTCGTCCTGCTGGTCATTGCCGCCGACGACGGGCCCATGCCGCAGACGCGCGAACACCTGGAGCTGCTCGACCTGCTGGGAATGACCCAGGGGGTGATCGTCCTCACCAAGAGCGATGCCGTGACGTCCGAACGTCTCGACGCGGCCCGTCAGGAAGTGGCCGGGCTTGTGACGGATACAGGCCTTGCGGACGCCCCGGTGTTTCAGGTATCGGGCCGCACCGGGGAGGGGGTGACCGCGCTGCGTGCCCACCT
>DSDH01000334.1 GCA_011055475.1 Phycisphaerales bacterium
ACCATCACCGGCGCGGCCCCGCCGCGATAGTGATAGCCCATGTCCACCGGCTCGGTGTCATAGACATTGTCCGTCCGGGTGGTGTAGGTATCCAGGCCGGTGACGCCCAACTCCATATCCGGATTGCCGGAATCGACGCACGGGCTGGTGCCCGTCCAGGCCTGGCCGGCCTCCTCATTACTCAAGTAGTAGTCCCCCCAAGGCCCCCTCTTGAACAACGGGTCCTGGGCGATGTTGCCCGGACCGGCCGTGCCGTCCTGTACACAGGAATACGAGACCATCCCCCCGATGACGTCGTGCGTGCCGTTGTCCCACAGAATGCCGTTGACCACGCTGGCCAACGGGCTGGTCACGTCGGCGTACACCGCCGCCCCCGTCTCGTCGTGGCCGACGGTGTTCTGCACGAACGTACAATTCGTGATGCTCGGCGCGCCGGCCTCCAGCACGTTGATCGCCGAGCCGTACTGTGCGCTGAAGTTGTTCACGAACAGACAGTTGGTGATCACCGGCGAAATCCCGCCCGCGGCCGTCCCCACGCACTCGATAGCGCCGCCCTGGCCGGTCTGCTGACCGTTTCGCGTCTTGAGACCCAGGTTGCCCATGAACACGCAATCGACGATCGTCGGTGCCGCGTAGTAGCTGTCGATCGCGCCGCCGTACTCGGCCTGGTTGTCGCGGAAGATGCAGGCCCGGATGGTGGGGGAGGCGCCGTCGCACTCGATCGCCCCGCCGAAGTCCCCCATCTTGGGGTCAAGCGCCGTGTCAGCCAGGCCGTTGATGATCGTGAAGCCCTCCAAGACCGACGCCGCGGTCTCGCCCGTGCGAAAGATGAAGGCCCGACCCTGCCCCTGGCAGTCAATCGTGCTCAGCGTCGCACCCAGAGTACTCCTGACGGTGATCGCCTTGCCGCGGAAATCCACGTTGATGAAGCCCGGCCCGGAATAGGTCCCCGGCGTGACCAGCACCGTGTCCCCATCGGCGGCCGCATCGATCGCCTCCTGGAGGGTGGGATAGGCCAAAGGCACGACAAGCGTGTCGGCAACGAGAGGGAAGCTGAGCAGACAGACCGCCAGCGCGAAAAAGACTTTACGATGCATGGTAACACCATCCTCAAACAGGCTCACTGAACTTCCGTATCCTGGGCATTCCGATAATGGCGACATCGCCAAAAAGCACAAAGACCCCACACTGCAGGCCTCGCACGTAACAGCGTCGCCCTCTCATCGGAGTTTTGCGGGTTCGAGTTTAGGCCCAAGTCTAGCAGACGGAACGGACCAATGTCAAGCCGAAAAGGATGCGGGGCGTTATTATGGGACACATGCGGGTCTTATCGGACGTTGGCACGGAGATCCCCATTGCCCCCGGGCAGGGTCCCATAGTATGCTCGCACCCAGTCCTGCGAACTACAGAGGGATTGATGGAAAGCCCCGTTACGCACTTTCGCGGGAAAATGGACTTTTTCGTCGACGAGGGGTGCTTTGCCCATGTGTCGCCGTCGCCAAACCAAGGAGAGCGTCGTGATCTGCCGGCCCGGCCCTTCCGAACAGACGGGGCTTGTGGTATAAGACTTTGCCGCAAAACCATGAGCGGAGGCAGGTAATGGACCTGATCGTCGAAAAATCCGTTCTGAAAGGCCAGGTGATTATTCCCGGTTCCAAGTCGCACACGATCCGGGCGGTGATGGTCGCGTCGCTGGCGAATGGCTCCAGCACCATTCGATCGCCCTTGGCGTCGGAAGACACCCTCAGTGCGGTGCGGTGCTGCCGCGGCCTGGGCGCCATGATTGACACGAACCAAGCCGATGCCTGGCAGGTTCAGGGCACCGGCGGACAAGTCGCCGCCCCTCAAGGCCTACTTGACGCCGGCAATTCCGGCACGACGCTGAATCTGGCCATGAGTCTGGCGGCCTTGGGCCGGCCCGGTGAGATGATCGAGCTGACCGGCGACGAACAGGTGCGGCGACGCCCCGTGGGACCGCTGATCGACTCGCTCAGGGATCTTGGCGCAAGTGCCGAATCCATAAAGGGTAACGGGTGCCCCCCCGTTCGCGTGTCCGGGAGACTGACCGGCGGCCGAACGCGGATCGCCTGCCCGACCAGCCAGTACCTGTCCAGCCTTCTTATGGCCTGTCCCCTGGCCCAAGGCGACAGCGACATCGAGGTAACCGTCCTTAATGAACCAGACTATGTCCAAATGACGATGGACTGGTTGGATAGCCAGCAAATCACCTACGAAAACCAGGGGATGCACCGATTTCACATCCAAGGCGGCCAGGCCTATCGGCCCTTTGATACGGCCATCCCCGCCGATTTCAGCAGCGCGACCTTTTTCCTTTGTGGGGCGACCCTCTTACCCGGCTCGGACGTGATGATCACAGGTCTGGATTTTTCCGACAGCCAGCCGGACAAGGCCGTCGTGGACTACCTGCGACGGATGGGGGCCGACATCCAGCAGGGCGAGGAAGGCGTCCGTGTACGGTCGCGGCCCCTCCAAGGGGCGACGATCGACATGAACCGCACGCCCGATGCCCTGCCGGCGATGGCGGTGACCGCCGTATTCGCCCACGGCCCGACGCAACTGGTCAATGTCCCCCAGGCCCGCACCAAGGAGACGGATCGTATCGCCTGCATGGCCAAGGAGTTGCGAAAATTCGGTGTCGGCGTTGAAGAGTTTCCCGACGGGCTTGTCATCAACCCGACCAAGAGCTTGCGGGCTGCCCCCGTGGAGGGCCACGGCGACCATCGTATCGTCATGGCCCTGAGCCTAGCGGGCATGGCCATCGACGGCGGTACGCGGATCCGTGGCGCCGAGGCGATGAACGTAACATTTCCCACGTTTCTCGAGCTCATGTGCGATCTCGGAGCATCGATGAAGACCGCTTCTTGAAACGCAATGACGATCCATCGGAGTCGCGACGTATGTCCAAGGCCAAAGGACAGATCGAAAGCCAGATCAGCGAAGCACTGATCAAGTTCGAGCGAGAGTACATGGGGCGCGGCCCGGAGGAGACGAAAACCTATATCGTCGAGGACATTATCGTCGTCCGCCTCAAACGCCTGCTGACCCCGGCCGAGCAGCAGCTCGCCCAGGGTGGGGCCGACGCCCAGGGACGGACCCTGGTCAAGCAGGTTCGAAGCCAACTGATCGAGAAGGCCAGGCCGCTGCTCGAAGCGGTGATCAGCGACATCACGGACAGAAAGGTCGTCTGTCTTCACACCGACATCAGCACCGTCACCGGCGAGCGGGTGATCGTCTTCACCATGGACGGCCGGATCGAATAGGCCCCCGCACAAACCGAAAACGCCCGCAGAAAACCACGGCAAACCCATTGACAATACTGGGAATTCGTCTAGAATAGCGCCCCATTCAGAGGGCAGACGCGCAGGGGGTAGCCGGGCTACCTGCTGGTCGGTAAGCCGGCGTTGGGAAGTGAGCGATATCTCTGTGCTGGTGTCTTTCGTGTGCCCCGCCATGGTGAGGAATGCCGGAGGAGCCCCGACTGGCGGTTCAGAATGGGGTTCCACCTGCGGATCATTCACGCAAGACTCATCCCCCAGGCCATCCTCGTGAGGGGCATCGTCCGGGTGGAATGTGGCGGCGTGTCAAGCAGACAACCCGATGCAAGGAGAAAACCAAGAATCCATGTGTGATGTAGCGGAGAACAAGACAAGTCGCATCCTGGCCGACCGAGTGGAAATGCGGCCGGAGGTTCAGGCTCTCCTGGAAGAATGCCCATCCTGCGTCTTCCCCACCACCCGCCAGGAATTGCTGGAGCTGGCGATGGGCGGACAGGCGGCAGTCTTCGAGGTGGCCTACGACGTTGCCGGACAGGGGAGAGTCGTCGAAGCCACGGTCACGCGCTGCCGCAACGGCTTGGCGGTGAACTACGCTGATCCGTACATGCGGCGACGGGATCCAGGCTGCACGCTCGTGGCCGACAGTAACCCGACGGACAAGGCGACGTTCTCTGACCGGTTCGGGTATGCCTTCGACGACTTGCGTGAGCAGACCTTTGCATGGCTGCGCGGACAACCGCTCATGGCCTTTCTGTTCGTGGCGGGGGGCTCGGTGCATATCGCCGAGCGCGGCGCGATGCTGATCGCCCCGGCAAACGCCGGTTTTTTCGCGGGTGGCTTGGCCGATTTGCAGGGAATGCTCAAGCCTGACGAGATCGTCCCCCCCTTCAAGGTAGGCACGGTTCTGTACCTGGCGCCGCCCTTCCGCCATAGCCACTTCGAGGGCAAACAGGTGGTCGTTCACAACCGCTTCGACGACCTCCATGAAGTGTTTGCGTATAACCTCTACCCCGGCCCCAGCGCGAAAAAAGGCGTGTATGGGGTCTTGCTGTCGGTGGCGGAGAAGGCGGATTGGCCCACCCTGCACGCCTCGACGGTGGAGGTCGTCACGCCCTACGACAACACCACGGTGATTATGCACGAAGGGGCCAGCGGCAGCGGCAAGAGCGAGATGCTGCAATACGCCCATCGCGGCGACGATGGCCGATTGGTACTGGGACGAAACACGATCACCGGCGAACAGCGGCGGCTGAGCCTCAATCAGGGGTGCGCCCTGCGTCCCATCACCGATGACATGGCGATGTGCCAGCCGACCGCACAGGCCCAGGGCGGCGCCCTGCTGGTCCGAGATGCCGAGCAGGGCTGGTTCGTGCGGCTGGACCACATCCAGCGGTACGGCACGGAACCGCACCTTGAGGAATTGACCATTCACCCCAAGGAGCCCCTCATCTTCATGAATCTGCACGGCGTGCCGGGGGCGACGATCCTGCCCTGGGAGCACGTCGAGGACGCCCCCGGGGTGCCCTGCCCCAATCCCCGCGTAATCCTGCCGCGTCGGATGGTGCCGGACATCGTGGATGGTCCGGTCATCGTCAACGTGCGGAACTTCGGGATGCGCACACCACCGTGCACGCGGGAGCATCCCAGTTACGGCATCGCCGGGTATCTGCACCTGCTTCCGGCGGCCTTGGCATGGCTCTGGCGCCTGGTCGCGCCGCGCGGACACGCCAATCCCAGTATCACCGACTCGACCGGTCTGGTCAGCGAGGGCGTCGGGTCCTATTGGCCATTCGCCACGGGCCGCATCGTCGATCACGCGAACCTCCTGCTGCGCCAAATCCGGGCGGCGCCGAAAATGCGCTACACGTTGACGCCGAACCAGCACGTGGGCGCCTGGTCGGTGGGTTTCATGCCCGAATGGATCGCCCGCGAGTACCTGGCCCGACGGGGCGTGGCCAGCTTCCGGCCGGGCCAGGTGAAGCCGGCCCGATGCCCCCTGCTCGGCTATGTTCTGAGCACGATGCAGGTCGAAGGGGCGATTATCCCCGATTGGCTGCTGTGCGTTGAGAAACAACCCGATGTGGGCGCCGAGGCCTATGACCACGGGGCGGAGTTGCTGCAGGGGTTCTTCCGAGACGAGTTGGCCGGATTTCTTCACCCGGACCTCGATCCCTTGGGCCGACGGATCATCGGCTGTTGTCTGGATGGCGGCACGGTGAAGGACTATGAGTCCTTGCTTTTCTCCGTGGCCGACTCCGATGAATCGCTGACTTCCGTGGCCTTTTAAGCCGCCATTGTGTAGGCGGCCAGCGGTTTTCCGTGCCGGCCGGCCCGGCGCGACGTGATGGAAGGGTTGACGCCGACGGGATCGTCACGCTAGTTTTGGCGGGCCGAACCCGCCGGCGAGCCCCAGAAACGACTGGTAGACACGCGATTTAGGAGAACGAAACGATGATCGGATGCCACGTGGGACGGTGTTTCCAGGTGACCGTGGCCGGCGGCAGCTATCAGGACGGCCTGACGGCGATCGTGCAGGGCCACCCGCCGGGCATGGTGATTACCGAGCAGGAGATCTACGGCGACCTGTTGCTGCGCAAGCCCGGCGCCGACGAGCTGTCCAGTCCGCGAAAGGAGCCGGACCTGCCGGTGATCTACAGCGGGATCAACGCGGCCGACACCGTCGAGGGGGCCGGCAACAAGGGCCACACCAACGGCACGCCCCTGACGATCCTGATCCCGAATCTGGATCGGCATTTCATCCATATCAAGCAGTACCAGGACACCAACCGCACGCCGCGGCCGGGCCATGCCTCCTATGCCTCGTTTATGAAGTACGGCCCGAACGACGACGCCATCGGCGCCGGGCTTTTCAGCGGGCGGTATACGTGTACGGTCGTGGCCGCCGGATACGTGGCCAAGCGCGTGCTCCAGGCCCTGGGGATCGAGGTCTTCAGTTTCATCCGCGAGGCCGCCGGCGTCCGTTGCCCGCCGGTCGAGAGCCGCACGGCCCTGGAGTACACCGAACGGTACAAGGCGATGCGACATGATCTGGACCCGTTCTACCAGGAGGTCTACGTCAAGGGCCGTATTCACAGCGAGATGCGGTTTCTGGAGAAGATGGCCGTCTTCGCCCAGATCGAGCAGCAGATCGACGAGATTCGCGGCAAGGCCCCGCGGCTCAGCCGGGAGGACATCCAAACCAAATACCGTGTCCACCCGGTGGTGAACTGCCCGGATATCGACGCGGCACAGGCCATGCTCGACGCGTGTAACCGGATCACGCAGACGGGCGATTCCTCCGGCGGCGTGATCGAGGTCGTGGCCACGGGTCTGCCCATCGGGCTCGGCGAGCCGGTCTTCGCCAAGCTGGACGGCGAGCTGGGCCGCATGCTGGGCATCGGCGCGATCAAGGGCGTCGAGGTCGGAGCGGGCTTCGGCGTCAAGGACATGACCGGCTTCCAGTCCAACGATCAGATGCACGCCGAGGGCGACCGCGTGGTGTTCGACTCGAACAACGCCGGCGGCGTCACCGGCGGGTTGAGCACGGGCCAGGACCTGGTGGTCCGGCTGGCCGTCAAGCCCACGCCCACCATCGACAAGGATCAGCATACGATCGACAAGTACACCGGGGAAAACAAGCACTTGGCCGCGATCACGCGACGTGATCCGACCATCGTCGGACGGATCTGGCCGGTCGCGGAGAACTATACCGCGATGGTCCTTCTGGATCACCTCTTCATGCACTTCGGCTATCAGACGCTGAAGGACAAGATCGCCGCCTCCGGCGGCTGATCGGCGGGGACCAAAGCTCGGCCAAGCAAAAGGGGCGCCACCGCGCGGTGACGCCCCTTTTTTTCTCTGCGGAAGACGCCCGTCGGCGACTTGTCGTCACTCGCCCTGCAGGGCGCTGACGGCCTCGGCCTCGACCTCCTCCTTGAGGAGGATCGTGGGCTTGACCAGGATCAGCAGAATCTGCTTGTCCTTGACCTCGCTGCGATTCGAGAAGAGCCTCCCGAACAGCGGTATCTTGGACAGGCCGGGCACGCCGGCCTCTCGCTCCTTCTCGGCCGTCAAGGTCAGCCCGCCCAGCAGAACCGTTCCCTTATCCGGCACCAGAACACGGGTGGAAATCGACGACACATCCATGGTCGGCAGGTCGTACGTGTCGCTGACCAAACCCACCGTCGGATCCACGGCCGTAACCGTATCCGTCGTGAAGCTGACGTCGTTCAACGACATGGAGATGTTAAGAAGCACGTACTTCTTATCATCCGTGATCACGGGCGTGACCGACATGAGGACACCCTCTTGGATGGTATCGATTTCGTGCTCCCAGTATCCGAACGTACGATCCACGCCGGTTGTCGTGATGGATTCCGTGGTGTATTCGCTGTCGGATTTGTAGTTGGAGTAGGTGCTCACATTGAGCATCGTCGTCTCGCCGCTCATGACCATGGCCTTGGGGGCCGTCAGGGTCTTGGCGTTGGCGTGCATCTGCGTGGCCCGGATGATGAAGTTCACCTGTAAGTCATCCAGAGGATTGCCGTAAGACAAACCGAAGCCCAAAGCCGGATTGCTGGTGGCCGTGGCGGCGAGCGAGCCGGAGATGTCGCTGCCCACGGGACGGGTCGCCTCGAAAGAGCCCATATCGATATCGCTGAACGTCCAGCGATCGCCCACGTACAGGCGGGTGATCTCGACGTCCAGGCCGACATCCTGCAGGAAGTTCTCATCCACCACAAGGAAGCGGGCCTCGATGGCGACCTGCTGGCCGAGCAAGGCCTTCATGCGGTCGAGAAACACGCGAATCTTCTCGTGGATTTCCGGTGTCTGCCAGATGATCAATTGCGTGCCGGCGAACGAGTTGATGCGGCCTTCGCCGATACCCGTATCGTACCAGCTATCCGGATCGATCGTCTCCTGGATAATATAGATAATCTCGTAGGATCGCATCCGAGCCCGTTGCTGGTCAAATCCCTCATACTCCCCACTCATGCCGCCCATGCCACCCATGCCGCCCATCATGCCGCCCCCCATGCCGCCCATGCCGCCCATCCTGCCGCCGCTCATGCTGCCCCTCCTGCCGCCCCTCATGCCGCCGCCTATGCCGCTCCTGCCGCCCATC
>DSDH01000698.1 GCA_011055475.1 Phycisphaerales bacterium
GGCGGTGTGCCCCGCCGCGCGGACATCGAGAAGGCCACATTGTCGCCCATTGCGTCGATGGATTCGTTCGTCAGATCACGGACCTTGGCCCAGTCGGCCTCGCTCATCGTCTCGCCCATCATCTCGCCGAACAGGTCCAGCATCGCGTCGTAATTCTTCTTCCACCCTTCCTTGCTGTCGATCCGACAGGCGAAGTTGATGGCCGCTCCATTCGGCAGATAGTCCAACAGGCCGATGGACCTTCCCGGGCGGCTGGCCGTCATCATCACGGCCAGGTCCGTTCCCGGAACGGCCACCAGCGTCGGGCTGAACCGCATCGCCTCGGCGCTGGGCTCAATCCCCACGGTCACGTATTCCACCTGCGAGAGCATGGCGTTGATGATCTGGCGATACATGCCGATGATCTTGGCCGGGGCAAAGCCCGGTCCCTGCTGTTGCTCATTGGCCTTCTGGAGCTCGGCTTCGATACCGGCAAAGGCCATCTCCACGAACGGGCGCACGAACCCGGCGGCCCGCTGCACGTTCCCGTAGACCCAGAGCGGCGCCTTAGCCGCCTGGGCCGCAACCGTGGCATCGAGGTAACCGGCCAATCGCCCCTGGCCCGATCGCATTTGCCCGGCGACCTTGCTCGGCAGGTCGCCCCGGTCGCCGTGTGTCGCCAGGGCGTAGCCGTCGTCGGCGCGAACCACGGTGGACATGACCATTCCGCCGTCCGGACCGCCGCGGAGCTTGTAGACCCCGCCGGCGTCGGGCTGACCCAATGCGGCATTATCCTTGACCAGTTGATCGAAACTCCGCACTGGAACAAGCAATCCCACGAGCATCTGCCCATCCTCACTGGCCATGCCGAACACGCCGATACTGCCGTCGGTGCGAACGTGCTTCAGCTCCGGATCGCCCACCAGGGAGCCCAGTTGAATCCTTGCGACGCCGAGGGGCAGTTCGCCTTCCGGGACTAATCCACTGAGAAAGGCCTCCAGTTGTCGGACTCCCGCATCCAGATTGTTGACGCGAACGCAAAACAAGCTGTCGGCCGGGACCAACTCGAACAGCCGATCCGTCGCCGCCCGACCCGGCACGACCGAACACAGGATCACCAGCCCCAGACACAGGACTCCCATGAATCTTTGCGAACCCCGCATGACACACCTCCTATCTTGAATTGGCCTCGCCCAGCCCGTCCCCGTGGATGGGCCCGCATACTGTAGGACGCTCAGTATAAACAGACGCTACAAAAAAATCCACGAAAAGCCGATGCTCGGGCGTTACAAGGGGCTGGCCCAGTGGCCCCGGAGCACGGATAATACCCCCATGTGCGACTCGGAACCCGTTGTTACTCATCATCGAAGCCGGCCCAATACCGCCGGACCGGGCATGTCATCCCGCCGGAGGCGTGATCCCGGCCTCTGGGCACGCTGGTGCATATCGGGCCTCGTTCTGGGCCTGCTCGTTGCGGCGGCCGGGTATCTTTTCATCTTCGATCCGGCACGTGAAGGCACATACCCCATCTGTTTGTTTCACCGATTCACGGGGCTGTATTGCGCCGGCTGCGGAACGGCCCGGGCCCTGCACCAGTTGCTGCACGGACGTGTCCTGGCGGCGCTGGATCTCAATCCCCTGTTGATCCTGGCCTTGCCCGTCTTGGCGTGGATCGGGGTTCCGCGCTGGATCGCCTGGCTGCGGGGCCGGCCCCGTCCCCGACGGCGCATCGGGATCGCATGGGTACTCGCGATCATCACCGTTGTCCTGCTGTACACCATCGCGCGGAACATCCCGCTTTGGCCATTCACGGTACTGGCGCCCTGAGGCGCACAACACCACCGGTTTCATCGACGCCGCGATGAAGCACTTGAAACCGACCGACTCGAAAGCGTTACTTGACCAGACGGATCGAGACCGGGTAGCGGTAGTCCTCGCCTTTGTTCGCCGCCACGCACGCCATGATGCACAGGACCAGGTCGGCAATCCCGACGACGGCAAGCAGTACGACGCCGATACACAGGGCGGCCGTAATGGCGCCGATGGCCCCGCCGATCGCCACCGTGATCTGGAAATTCAAGGCCTCTTTGCCCTGGCGGTCGATGAAGGGATCCTCATCCTTCTTGAGAAGCCACAGGATCAGCGGGCCCAGAAAGCCCGTGAAGAGCCCCAGCAAGTGGCACAGCATGGCCATATTGCGGGCGTTTTGGCTCGGGACGGAGGCTTCTTCCTACAAGGGCTGGCCGCCTTCCTGAGGCTGTTCCGTCTGCGGTGCATCATTCTGTTCGTCCATGCTTTTCCTCTCATTCAATGATCGATGCAGCCGATTTGAATTACGCCTTACGGTTTTCGGCACAGAAGCGGCCCATGAGCATCATCGCCTTGTTCGTCGCCTCGGCCGACCCGTCCATCTTGGCGAACGCATCCACGAGTTCATAGAGCCCGGGGTCCACCTCTTTTCGGCCATAATGATGCCCGACGTTAACAATGCCGGCATCGAGGCCATGCTCCATGGCCTTGGCCACGTACGCCCGGCAGATGCCGATCCGTCGGCCGGGCAGGTCGCGACAGCAATTACTGATGCCCAGCGAGCAGTGCACGCCTTTGAACTTCGGGTTGCTTCGGATTCGCCGGATCGTCTCAAACGCCCGATACGTATAGCCCGGCACACCCGGCTCCATGGGCATGTCGATGGCTAGGGGAAAGACCGTCGAGTCGAAGAAGATTTCGTCCGGCTTGAAGCCATGCTGCATGGCCTTGTCGAAGAGCTCCTCGGCCAAGGCAAGCAGCTCCTCGACCGAATGCGAGCCGCCGGGGCCCTGGGCCTTGTCCTCGCTGACCAGCAGACCGATAAACGCGAAATCATAGTCCTTCTTGAGCGGCATCATCGCGTCGGCCGTGTAGACCTTGATCGAGTTGACCAGCGGCTTGGGACCGTCCGTCCCGTCGCGATACCACTCGACCAGGCCGGCCTTGAGCACAGCGTCGTCGCTGCTGTCCAGGCATACCGGCACGCCGCGTCCCCAGCGCCGCACGAGTTTGACGTATTGCACCATCAGGTCGATGGCGAGCTGCGGGTCATTCTCGCCGAACGCGTCGACGTTGATCGCAATGTAGTCGGCGCCTTCCTCGGCCTGATCCTCAATCAGGGCCCGCATGTAACTCAGGGGACCGCTGTCCTTCTCATAGGCCCCGTCGCCGAGATCGACCAGTTCCTTCATGACCTTGCCGGTCTTCGGGATCGAGGCGTGGATCGCCTCGCCGATGGAGATCAGTGCGTTGCCCATGGTATGGTCCCTTCCAAACAGGTAGTTCAGGATGGACGACGTGTGCGCCAGGGTCGGGTTCCGGGGTTCGTGGAGGGCCCCGCGCAGCCGTTCCATCCCGCCGGGTGTGGCCGCGGCGGCATAGTAGATCTGTTCGCCACGGCAGGGCTGCTCGGTGTCGTTCCCGCAGTGGCCGTCGACCGTGGCGTCGCCGCAGGGCGAGTTGGCCAGACCCTTGGCGCAGCCCCCCAGCGTGCAGTAGCCGAAGTTTTCCGGCAGGTAACAATCGCCGCAGTCCTCACACTCGAAAAGTACGTACTTGGCCGCACGCTCCATGGCGTGGAAGCCGCGATACGCAACGCCGCGGCCCCGCTCGGCGCCCAACGCCCGCATCGTGCCACGCAACGCGCGGAAACCGGTGTGCTCGGGATCGAGCATCGCCCGGTGCATCATCTCGAACCACCGCCGTCGAAATCCGCGGCGCGCGGTCGCCGTGGTGGTGCGGCGGCCCTGCTCATCGTACAGATAGAACGCCCCCTCGCCCGGGCCGAACGACAGGTTTTCCTTGTAGGCCTCCCAGTCCGTGCCGATTTGGGCGGCCTGATTGAGGATCTCGGCAAACGTCGCGTAGTCCGGCAGACCGCCCAGGTCGACTCCGGCCGCGCCGAGGGCCCGGTACATGGCCACCTGTTGCGCCGCCCGGCTGACGGCCTGCTCGATGGTTTCGTTCATGACAGTCTCGAACAACCCGTCGCTGACATAGCAGCCCGGCAGGGCGCCGTCGTGCATCAGCCGGGCCGCCGGTGTCGCCTTGCTCAACAGATACACGTTGCCCACCACGGGCACGTCCAGGTGGCACTCTTCCAGGTAGCGCATAAGTTCGGCGGATTTACGCCAGTCCCATCCAACCTGCGTGATGAGAAAGGCCGCCCCGGCCGCCAGCTTCTTCTCCATCTTGAAGTACTGCTGCATTTGCGAGGCTTCGGTGTACTTGAAGGGGCTGACGGCGGCGCCGGCGGTCAGGATCGGCACCTGCTGCCACTGCCCGGGCCGAGCGGCCAGCCATGCGTCCCGGTTGAGCCGGGAGATCAGCTTCAACAGCGTCACCGAATCCAGGTCAAACACGCCCTTGGCCGTGAGGGGTTTATCACCCGTCAGGGCCAGGACCGTCCGGACACCCCGCTCTCGGAAGCCGACCAGCGAGCTCAGCAACGCGTCGGCGTTCAGGTCCTTGCAACTGATGTGGGGGATGACCTCCAAATCGCCTAAGAGATCCGCCTGCTGCACCTTGGCCAGCACGTCGCCAGGCTCGATATTCGCCACGCCGCCGGGGTTCTGTGGCAGCGTAATGCCCACGAAGTCAAACCCATCGGGGGCCGCCGCCGTGTCCGCATTGCGGTAATCGCTCAGAAACCGCTCTATCGGCGCGAAATTGTACCTCGGTCCACCGGTCAACTCGGCCACGACGGCAAAGCCCGACCGGTCCGTCAATACTCTTTTCAATTCTCTGTTCTGCACGCAAATCCTCCACTAAAACCTTGATGTGCAATACTACGACCTCCACGAGACTATACCCGCAGTTGGCTGGTCCTTCCACCGCAAATGCGACGCTTTCGGGCCATTCGGCCTTGCGCTGTTCGAAGAGAGGCCGGAAAACCCCAATACACAGGGCGTGATTCGACATGATGAAGACGAATAGCACGCAGGAGGACGCGACGTAACCCGTGCTGCCCGATTGTGGATAACCTGTGAATTGTCTCTTCGATTGGAGCCGGTCGCACAGGCGGGGGGCTTTCAGCCATGAAAACTCACCAGGGGTCGTGCCATACTGAATCGTCGGGGAAAATCTCCAATGTTAAGTCAGCATTTTAAATCCTTATAAAAAAAGGGCTTACATTCACACCGTCGGGTTGTGCAGAAATACCATTCGGTCGGTATAATGAAGCTTTCTGACGGTGCAAAAATAGGATGATTAGGAACTTACCGGACTTGTTCTGACGGCCGTGGATAACTTGCGGATAACTTCTAACATTTCCTTAATCTTCCAGCCATGGGGCACAGCTTTTTCCGAGCTTGAAAACGCCTGAACGTGAGGACCGGATATTGTGATGCCAGGGTCTTCTCGCGGCCGTTTACCGGTTAGTCGGGTTTCTCTGAGAAGACAGCCGGAGAGGCTCCTTCAAGAGGCCATCAAGCGGGATTTTAATGTCCGGCACGCCTTCTCAGGGTCTGGGGCATCCACAATGGCCGAGCCCACGGCAATGGTGCGAACGCCGGCGGCCAGAAGGGGGGCCAGCCGATCCGGGGTAACGCCGCCGATGGCAACATGGGCGAGATGCGCCTCATCAAGCAGTTGCACGCCCTCAGCCAGGTAGTCCAGCCCGGCGGGGGGTTCGTGGGGTTTCGTGGTTGTCGCATAGGCCGGGCCTAGGGCCACATACGTGGGCAGGGCCTCGATCGCCGCGGTAAGCTGCTCCGGGTTGTGGGTGCTTAATCCGACGATCATCGGCCGGGTGAACAGTCGTCTCGCGGCCTCAACCGGCAGATCGTCCTGGCCCAAGTGGACGCCATCGGCGCCGGCAAGGACGGCGATGTCCACGCGATCGTTGATGATGGCCATAACGCTTGCCTCCCGGCAGCGCTCGGTCAACAGGCGAGCCAGCTTGAGCGTGCGGCGATCCGTCAAGCCTTTGGGCCGAAGCTGGATGCAATCGGCCCCGCCGCGACAGCACGCGTCAATCGTACCGGTGATCCAGGCGTCCGTCTCATCGGGCGTTACGGTCAGGATCACGTACAGCCGCACCCGGGCAAAGCGCCGCGCCGGGTCGGCGTACATGAGGATCTGCTTCTCCAGGTCGTAGGCCTCGAATCGCAGCCCCTCCAGGTCCGTGGCCAACGGAGGGTCGAAGGTGCTCGCCGCCTCGGCCAGTGCCCGCAAGGCCTCGGTGAGGCGCCTGGCCGCAGCGGTGAAGGTGTCGGCCGGGTTGGCACGCTGCATCTGCCCCGGTATGGCCAGACCTCGGCCGACGTCGCCAGCCGTATCGCGGGCGGCGGCCAGGCGCTCGGTCTCGATCCGGACGAGCAAGCCGCAAAGACGGTGGCGAAGCGACTTGGCCCGGGCGCTGAGCGGGGGGCTGTTAAGTACGAACCGGCAGAACTCCTCGGCCACGCGCGCGGCCTCGCGGGCCCGGTTGAAATTCGCATCCAGAATGCGGTACAGGCTCTGATCCATGCGGGCATTATACGCGATGGCACAGGAGCGGGCCAGCCGCAGGAGGAACACGGGGCCGAGCCCGAGTCCGGGCCGTTCGAGCAGGGCACCTCACACGGTCGGGGCAGGGATTCAGGAAAAGCCGTAGGGCTGAAAACGAGCCGCTTGTATACTGAACGGGCCGGTCATAGTAGGTGTGCGTTTGAAGGAGGTTTTCTATGAATCGTCGTGGCTTCCTGAAGTTGGCGGCCGCAGGGGCAGGAGCGGCCATGTGTGGTCCGGTTTCGCGGCTGATCGCCGGCGAACCTCGGCCCAATTTCATCTTTTTCATCACGGATGACATCTCCGCCAGGGATCTGGGGTGTTACGGAAACCGCGCCATTCAGACGCCCAACATAGATGCCATGGCGACTGAGGGGGTGGTCTTCGACAATGCCTATTTGACGATCAGCAGTTGCAGCCCCAGCCGGTGCAGTATCATCACGGGCCGCTACCCTCATAACACGGGGGCCCCGGAACTGCACACATCTCTGCCCGAAAGCCAGCGCACGTTCATTCAGGAGTTCAAGAAGGCCGGCTACCACACGGTGATCTCCGGCAAGAACCACATGGCCAAGCCGGCGCCGTTGGGCTTTGACGTGTCCTCGGACAGTAGTCCGTCGGGCAGCGAGAGATGGGTGGGGCACCTGCGGGATCGCCCGAAGGACAAGCCCTTCTTCTGCTGGTTTGCCTCGCATGATGCGCACTACAACTGGCAATACGACGACAAGGCGCCGCGCTATGAGCCGCAGGACGTCTGGGTGCCGCCCATGTTGTACGATGGTCCCCTCACCCGGGGCGAGCTGACGGGCTACTACCATGAGGTCAGTCGAACGGATTACTACCTGGGCCAGATCAGAAAGGAGCTCCAGCGGCAGGGGATTGCGGAGAACACGTATATCGTCTACTGCTCCGACAATGGCCGCCCGTTTCCGCGGTGCAAGACGTACCTCTACGACAGCGGCCTGAAGACGCCCCTCATCATCCGGGGCCCCGGGGTTGTGCCGGGGCGTACCGACGCGCTGGTTAGTGCCATCGATTTCTCCGCGACGTTCCTGGACTTGGCGGGGTTACCCAAGCCGGAAACGGTGCAGGGGGTCAGCTTCCGCGAGGTCTTGAGCGATCATCGGGCACGCGTGCGGGAGGTGGCCTTTGCGGAACGCAACTGGCACGTGTATCAGTTGCACGAGCGGATGGTGCGCATGGGGGACTGGTTGTATATCTGGAATGCCTGGCCCGACAGGCACAACGTGTGTGCCGAGAGCGCCGCCTGGAGTTTTCCGGCGGCCAAGGAATTGTGGGATATGGCCGGGAAGGGGCGGCTTACCGAGGCTCAGCGGCTGCTGACGCGGCCCCGGCAGCCCGCGGAGATGCTTTTCAACGTCAAGAACGACCCGTATCAGTTCACCAATCTGGCCGGCGATCCGGCCTATGGCGCGGTTCTGGAACGGATGCGCGGGCTCCTGGATCAATGGAGGGAGGAAACGGCGGACACGGTTCCCACGAACCCGACGCCCGACCGCCAGTCCTTGCACGAGATGGGCACCAAGCAGGGTTTCCGACGTGGGGAGTTTCCGGGGGCGCAGCGCAACGCCACGGCGGTCGATCACCCCGGGCCGATCCGTCTCAACCGTTGAGAAGGGCCGGCCGAGCCCTTGCCCATCGTAGACACCGACGCCTGAGTGCTGAGATGGACTCGACCCGGTCTTGCAGATCAGGGCCCCGCGTCTGGCCAGGTGTCCAATAAAGCCAGGGGCCGTCGACGTGTGCCGACGGCCCCCGGTTCAACACGACACCCGTGCCTCGACTGTCAAAGGGCCGTCGGAAACGGGCCGAATCCGCCAGGAGAA
>DSDH01000234.1 GCA_011055475.1 Phycisphaerales bacterium
CTGGGGCGGCCGGGCCTATGGCGGGGCCGTCTACATGGGCTTCCTGAGTAATCCCGTGTTTGACGGGTGCGAGTTCGTGGACTGCTTTGTCCAGGGCGGCCGCGGCGGCGACGGCGGCAACGCTACGGCTCCTGACGGTTACGGCGGCCGCGGTGGAAGCTGGCAGTGGGCGGATACCATCGAGTACGAGTGGTTCTACTGGTGGGACGGCTGGGAGTGGGGGACTCGGTTCCTTAGCCCGTACGTGATGCTCTCTTCCACGATGCCTCAGCCGTCCGTCTCGGTGAGCATGATCAACAGGTACCCGTGGGAGCGGTTCGCCAAGTGGTTCGGTCTGGAGGATTACCTGGATTGGGACGACTGGATGGCCCGCGGCGCCTACGACCGTAACCTGAAGGCGTATGATGATTACTGGCGCTACACGGGCCTGGGCGGGGCGGTCTATTGCGAGTTGGACAGTAATCCCACGTTCATTGACTGCCATTTCGAGAATTGTCGGAGCTACAGCGGAATCTCCGGCATCGGTGGCGATGGTGACCAACTGCCGATGCGCTGGCCGGATCGCAATCTGCTGCTGGAAAACGCCGGCGGGGCCATCTTCGCCACGCGGGGCTGCAAGGTCACGATGGTGGATTCGACGTTGCAGGCCAACATGGCCGATCCATCGACCGTGATCGATCTGGATGGGCCCGATGGCGAGGACCCGATCGACCTGTATGACGACTATTACGTCGGCTTCGGCGGGGCGATCGCTCATACCGATGACTGCCGTGTCCATATTACCAACACTACTTTCCGAGACAACCAAGCGGCGGTCGGTGGTGCTCTGTATTGGGATCTATCACACTCCGACGTGGTCGACTGCAACGTCCTGGGCAACAGCGCCTATCACGGCGGCGGTCTGTACGCGGCCTATTCGACCGGCTCGGTCGAGCACAGCTTCGTCTGGAAGAACGTGGCCAACGCCCCGGTGGTCCTCGGCGACGATGATCCGGATGTCGGTCAGCCCATAACCGTGCCTCTGCCGCACGATGTTCGTTCGGGCAAGGGCGGCGGGTTCTACAGCCTGTCGTCACAGGTCGAGGTCCGTGACAGCACGTTCCAGGAGAACCGGGCGGTCGGCAGCGGCGGCGGTATCTACTACGCCGGCGCCGACGACGACGTGTCGTATACGCAGCGTTTGACGAACAGTCTGTTGAACAATAACGCGGCCGTGCGGGACGGCGGCGGCGTGTCGGCCAACTGGTACGCGCGCCTGCGGGTTGAGAATTGTACCCTCGCCGACAACCAGGTCAGCGGATCCGGCAGCGAAGGGTCCGGTGTGGGCGGCGGCCTGTACGCCTCGTACTTCAGCCACGTGGACATCATCGACAGCATCCTGTGGGACAACACGGCTCTGGACGGCGCCCAGATCGCGGTGGCTTCGGGTGATCCCTACGGACCCAAGCCGTCCATCGTGAATGTGACGTATACCGACGTGGGGCCGATCCCCGATCCGAACGCCGTGTACGGCCTTCCGGAAATCGTGCCGAACATCCCGATGCCGCCGGCGGGTACGGGCGTGATCATTGACGCGGCCACAATTCAACAGCAGTACGCCGACGGGGCCGCGTTTGCGGACGTGATCGTGACCCTGCGTCAGCCGGTGGAATTGCGCAAGACGATGAAATGGGACGTGCCGGCTTCGGTGCAGGTCTATCGCACCGAGGTGGCCCGTCGCATCGACGGGGTCCTGAGCACATTGGCCCCGGCGCAGTACACCGTGAAGTATCGGTATGAGAATATCGCCGCGTTCAGCGCCTCGGTGACGCCGACGGCCTTGAATCAACTGGCGGCCAACAGCATGGTGATGTCCATCGAGCCGGTACGGTATGTACATTGGATGCTGCGACAATCCATCGCGCTGGCCAATGCCATCCAGGCCCGGCAAGTCTATGATGGCACGGGCGTGGCCATAGCGATCATAGACAGCGGTGTGGATTACCGGCACCCGATGCTCGGCGGCGGGACGTTCCCGAACGACAAGGTCATCGGCGGATATGACACCGCCATGGACGATCCGGATCCATTGCCTGTCGGCGAGGCCCACGGTACGTGCTGTGCGGGTATCGCGGCGGGCACATTGGGCGAGGTGGGCGACTATATCGGCGGCGTGGCCTACAACGCCAAGCTTTACGCCCTGAAGATCTCAGATGACGACGGAGCGATCTCCACCGCCGGCGCCCTGGCGGCCTGGGACTGGTGTATTACGCACCAGTACGACGATCCGGAGAACCCCATCCTGGTCATGAGCAACAGTTGGGGGGAGGTGGGATTGCCCTTTGATGACGCGACGGTAGCCGATACGTTTGCTCCGGCCTTCACTCAAACCGCCGCTCTGGCGCTCGAACGGGGCATTACGATCCTGGCGGCCTCCGGCAATGACGGCTTCGCCGGACAAGGCATTTCTTGGCCATCAGCCATGTCGGATGTCATCAGTGTCGGGGCGGTCTATGACACCACGGATCAGGTAACACCGTACTCTAACGCGCATGAACTGCTCGACATCCTGGCGCCGGCCGATCCCATGTACACCACGGACATCATCGGGGACGAGGGTTACGACCCCGGCGACTACTTCCCGTACTTCAACGGCACCAGTTCCGCCTGTCCGTTCGCCGCCGGTTCCGCGGCGGTCGTCCAGCGGGCGGCGCAAGTGCAGATCGGTCGATACCTGACGCCGATGGAGGTGCGCGATGTGTTGATCAAGACCGGCGTGCCGGTGACGGATACCAAGGTGCCGATCACCAAGCCGCGGGTGAACCTGGGCGCGGCCGTGGGAGGGATGGCGCCGACGCCGCCGATCTACATCGAGGATCAGTGTCTCGTGCCCGGCTGGGATCCGAACAACATGACCTGGGCGGAAGAGACGTACAACGTCGCGGCCGATCCATTGTTTGTCGGGCCGTATTTCCTCAGCGAGGTCGTCTCCGGTCAGCTTGAGGACAGCCCCTGCCTGAACATCGGCAGCGATTTGGCCGAGGCGGTGGGCCTGGGTGAGTACACCACGCGGACCGACAGCGTCTTCGACGACGGCCGGGTCAATCTCGGCTTCCATTATCGTCCGTTCGAGCCGGAGTTCTACCGGCTGCGGACGAACGTCAACGCCTACGGCCTGGACCTGCTCTACGGCTACGAGCCGCAGATCATCCCGCACGATCCGAACGGTCTGTGGGTGCGGCAGTACTCGCAGTTCGCGCTGAGGATCGAGCCGCCGCCGCCGTTCGGCTACGACGTGGTCTGGACGGGCACCGACGACGACACGGTGACCGACGCGAACAACATTGTCACCGTGGACCGTGATCGGGCCGTGCTGGCCGAGTTCACCAAGACGGCGTTCGAGCTGATCACCGCCGTGGACGTCGATCCGAATATTCTGCCGGACTTTGAGCCGACGATCACCCCGCCCAGCGGACTGTTCGCGCCGCTGGAGGTGGTCGAGGTGCGGGTCACGCCGCCGCCGCCCGGATTCCAGGTGCGGTGGCACGGCACCGACAACGACGGCGTCGTCGAGCCGGTGAACACCGTGACAATGCTCCGCGATACGAAGGTCTGGGCGATCTATGAGCCGGTCGAGGTGAAGTACTTCGCCGTGATTGTCGGCATCAACGACTACCCCGGCGTCGCCAACGACTTGCAGTACGCGGTGCGGGATGCCTCGCAGGTGTACCAGAAACTGGCGGCCACGTCGCTGTGGGATCCGCGGAACATGCGGTTGCTGCTGGATGCGCGGGCCACCAAGGCCAACGTCCAGTACGCGATCGAGAGCCTGATCCCCCTCATGGACCATGACGACGTATTCCTCTTCTACTTCGCCGGTCATGGCTATGCCGACGAGGACGTGGCGCCGATCGACGAGTTCGACGGGTTCGATGAGTATCTGGCGATGGCCGACGGCGTGGATGACATCCGCGACGACGAGCTGGCCCGATGGATTCTGTCGTTGCCGACGCGCAACTACGTGGTCTTCCTGGACACCGGCTTCTATGGGGCGTCGCAATCGACCTACTTCCGGCCCAGAGGCTTGGGGGTGAACGTGCCCAAGCCGGGTGATGGCTTCGCGGCGGACCTGGTGGCCCATACGGCGATTCTGCCGGACGGCACGACGTTTGTGTCCGACCCGAACGGCCTGGGTGTGGCCGTGAGCGGGGCCGATGCCTCCGAGGTGGCCTGGGAGACGGGCTATCTGGAGCATGGTGTATTCACGTATCATCTGCTCAAGGCGATTGAAGGCGCGGCGGATTGGGAAGGCAACGCCGACCTGTGGATCAGCGCCGAAGAGTGCTTTGCCTACACGGCCGCGGCGCAGAGGTCTTTGTTGCAGACCTGGGAAGACTTGGGCGAGCTGCCGATGGAGGTCGAGCAGCAGGTACGGCTTTACGACGGCCGTCCGCAGGTGGATCAGAACTTCGCGACGGCGCCGCCGGTGGATGGACCGCGGCAGATATTTTACGTGCCCGCGGACGTCGATAACCTCCAGGAGGCGATCGAACTGGCTCGGCCGGGCGATACGATCATCCTGGCCGCCGACACCTATGAGGGCGGCCGGATCATCATCGACAAGCCGATCACCATCACCAGCACCAATCCGGATGATCCGGCGGTGGTGGCCTCGACGATCATCAACTGTCAGGGCTACCATGAGGGCTGTATCTTCTTCACGAACAACGCCGGCCGGGACACCGTCTTGAACGGCGTGACGCTGCAGAACGGCGACTGGACGCCGTTGCCGCCCGATCCGGGCGTCTTCGACGGACGTCACATCGCCGGGGGCGGTATCGTCGTGGGCTACAAGGCCGCGCCGACCATCAAGAACTGCCTGATTCGCGGCTTCACGCTGACCGGGGGCAACGCCGTGGGCGGTAGCCTGCCCGATGGGGCCGACGGCGGGTTTGCCCTGGGCGCCGGCGTGTTCATCTCCACGGAGTCCAGTCCGCATCTGGTCAACTGCGTGATCACCGATTGCCACGTGATCGGCGGGAATGCGACCGACGGCGTGGATGCCACGGCGGGCGATCCGGGCGCCAACCCGCCCGTGCCCATGCAGGATACGGCCGGGCGGGGCGGATGGGGCGGCGGCGCCCGCGGCGGCGGGGTGTACATCGGACCGGGCGCCACGCCCGTGTTTGAGCACTGCATCATCAGCAACTGCAGCGCCACCGGCGGTAACGGCGGTGACGGCGGCGACTACGCCAACATCAACGGCATTGACGTACCGGGCGGCTACGGCGGCCTGTGGAGCAGCGACGACGTCGCGCCGTGGCAGGCCTGGGGTTACTTCGCCGACTATCCGTATTACAGCGGCATGGGGGGCGGCGTGTATTGTGAGCAGGAGTCGGCGCCGACCTTCATCGAGTGCGAGATCTACGGCAACAGCACCCGGGGCGGCGTAAGCGGCCAGGGCGGGCTGATGCCGACGGGCTATAACCGCAAGCAGCCGCTGATCGCCTACGAGCTGCCCAGCTTTGGGGGCGGCGTGTACTGTGGCGCCGACGCCGAGGCGCGTTTCGTGAAGTGCAAGATTTACGACAACGTCGCGTCCAAGCCGACGACCAACTACACGCTCAGCTTCGAACTGGGTCACGGCGGTGGTGTGGCCTTTGAGGACACCGCCGCAATCACCTTTGAGAACTGTCTGCTGGCACGGAACGAGGCGTCCGTCGGCGGTGGTCTCTACTGGCGGCAGGATGACCCCGTGATCGTGGACTGCAACCTTCTCGATAACCGGGCGTACAAGGGGGGCGGCCTGTGTGCCAAGGGCGGCGCCGGCACGATCATCGGCGGCCTGATCCGCGGCAACCTGGCGCATCCGTTGAATATCCTGCCCGGCGGCGGCACGGTCGACCCGAACGCGCCGGGCGGCGGTGGCACGGGGACCACGGCCGGAGAGGTGCCTACCGACTTTGTCTGGCAGGGCGGTGGCGCGTGTCTGATCGGTTCGTCGCTCGAGATGCGGCATACCCAGATCCTGCGCAACCATTCCGGCGCCAGTGGGGGTGGCGTATTCATGACCGGTCAGAACCAGAGTACGCCGCGGCTGCTCAATGTGCTCATCGCCGAGAACCGGGCCAGTCGCGACGGCGGCGGCGTGAGCGTCAACTGGCTGGCCGAACCGCACCTGTTCAACTGCACGATCGCCGAGAATGAGGTGCTCGGCAACTATGGCAGTTACGAGGGCGGTGGTGGCGGGTTGTATGCCGGCTATCACTCGTACGTGCACGTGCTCGATTCCATTTTCTGGAACAACACCGCCGCGCTCGGCCGACAGATTCTGATCGGTACCGGCTTCGAATATGATCCGAGGCCCTCGACCCTGAGTATCGCCTCCACCATTGTTCAGGGCGGCGAGTCACCCGAAGCCCTGCTGCGCGAACCGGGTTGCACGGTCGACTCGGAGGGCGTCATGGCCGACAACCCGTTGTTTGTCGTCGGTCCCCAAGGGGCGTACTACCTGAGCCAGAGTGCGGCCAATGATCCGACGGATCCCTGGGCCGACAATCAGGTCGACAGCCCCGCGGTCGATGCCGGCAGTGTTCCGGCCAGTGAGCGGGGCCTGGATCGGCGCACGACCCGGACCGACCGCGGCCTGAATCCGGATCGCGGCATGGTGGACTTGGGTTATCACTATCCGTTGTCCACCGAGGTCGATGAGTGCCAGTACTGCGATCTCGTTTTCGACGGCCTCGTGGGACTGGAGGATCTGCTGGTCATCGCCGATGCTTGGTTGAGCATGGACTGCGCGGCGGGGACCGGCTGGTGCGGCGGCGCCGACATCAATACGGACACCGCCGTCGACCTGCTGGATTACCTGGCCTTTGCGGCGTGCTGGCTGGTCGAGGACGTCATGGCGCCGCTGCCGAATCCGGCCGAGTGGGGCACCCGAGCGGCCAACGAGGACGGCCGGCCGCAGCCCGTGCCGGGCAGCACGAGCCGCATCGTCATGACCGCCCGCAAGGGCTGGGATGCGTGGGGCTGGCCGGTGGCGTACCAGTTCGAATGTGTGGAGATCAACGGCGTCGAGGGCCATTACCAGAAGAGTCCGTGGATCTACTTCCCCGTTCGCGAGGACGTGTATCCGACGTGGATCGACACCGGTTTGACCGATCTGACGCGATATACCTACGTGGTCCGGGTCGGCGAGGTCAAGAGCCTGGGCAAGATCGGCGACGGCAACAGCGAGGTCAACCTGACCGATGCGGACATCCGGCTGCGGACGTTCGATTCCGAGCCGATCGAGGCGATCGCGGGTTGGGAGAACGATCCGCCGGTGCCGGCGGTCAACGATCCGGCCACGCCCGATCCCGATCCGGTCCGCTGGGCCACCGTAGCGCTGGACGGCGTGGACGGTCTGCCCACACCGACGGCGGTGCCGACGGAGTTGCGGATGATCGCCGCGCTGTGCACCGATGTCCACGGGCCGGTCGAGTACCGGTTCATCCGCTATGCCGACATGAACACGGACATCGCGCTGTTCGAGAGTCCGTGGCAGTTGAGCAACACCTTTGTGGACACCGGCCTGGTCACGGGCACGACGTATTACTATGTGTTCCGCGCGCGTGACCAACTGGGTAACGTGACCGAGAGCCCACGGGTGGCCGGTACGCCGGCAACGGTGGACCTGAACCCGCCGCTGCCGAATCCGGCCGAGTGGGATCCGGCCAACGCGCCGCTGCGGACGCAGGACCGGATGGGCAACTACGTGGACTACATGGTGGCCGCGCAGGCCCAGGATCCGGAAGGCGCGCTCGTCGAGTACCGGTTCGTCTGCGAGGATTCGGCGAGCCTGAGCAGCCCGTGGCGGTCGCAGCAGTGGATCGACCACAACGGCGATGTCCGTGAGCCTTGGGAGTACATCGTGCAGGTGTCGCGGTTCGGCGATCACTTCTGGCACGTGGTCTATCGCGATACGTCGCCGAACCTGAACCAGACGCAGCCCAGCACGACGATCCGGACGCAGGGCCAGAACTGAGGTCGGCGGCCGGGCGCCGTGTAGAATGAACAAGGGCCGGACGAGCATGTTCGTCCGGCCCTTTCCCTATCTGTCCGCGTGGCGTCCGCCGGGGTTGCTCACGCTTGGCCGTAATAGGCGCCCTCTCCGTGCTTGCGGAAATAGTGCTTGTTCAACAGGCTTTCGTGGATGCCCTTGGCGTTCGGCTCGATCTGGATGGTGCCCAACGCCATGCGGGCGACCTCTTCGAGCACGACCATCGCCTCGACGGCCTTGGCCGCGGTCGGTCCCCACGTGAAGGGGCCGTGGCCGGCGACCAGCACGGCGGGCATCTGCGCCGGGTCGAGCC
>DSDH01000581.1 GCA_011055475.1 Phycisphaerales bacterium
CCGCTGTTCGAGCCTCGCACAATTCGGGCACCGTGCCGTTGTGTGTACACTGCCGACCATGAGACCAATATCGGCAATATGGCGGCTTAACCGTGAGGATTATGGGACGCTAAACAGAAACGATCCGCTTTCGCAAGGCGGATTTCACGGAGGGGCTGCCCTTCGCCGACGAGGAGGGGCCGTTCGATCTGTACTTCTCGTCCTACGGCACGACGTCCCATCACAACGACCTGGCGACCTTGGAGCATCTTCTGGCGGACATCGTCCGGGTCACGGACGACTACTGCGTGATCGTCTGCGACTGGCTCGGGGCCTTCTCGTATGAGTGGCAAAGCCTGTGGACCAACGACCTGTCGAACGATCGCAACATGGACTACGTGGTCTCCTACATCTACGACAAGGAAGAGCGCGAGCAGCGGCGGGACGAGTTGCAGCACGTCACGCTGCGGCTCATGACTCGCCCGGAGATCGACCAGGTGCTCTCGGCCGTGCAGCGCCGAACGGGTGTGGCGATCCGCCCGCTGACGTTCTTTGACCGTTCGATCTTCACCGGGCGGCACATGGACACGGCCGACTACAATGCCCACGCGCAGCCGCTTCGGCGGTGGGTGAACTCCCTGCACGAAATGAACGTGCGGACCGACCTGAACGCCCTGCTGGTGGACTACGTTCCGAAGCCGGGCTTCGATTTCATCAATCGGTTCTTCGATCAACTGCAAATGTGCTGGAACGCCCTGGTCCACTACGTAGGCGAGCTCATCGAATCCTACGATGTCGCCAACCGGCGCGTGGCGCCCCACCTGAAAGAGGTTCCCGCCTCCTATCCGCCGGCGCTGCGGGAGATGATGAAACGCATGCACGCCGTGGTGGAAGGCGTCGGCTGGCTCGGGCTCGGTCTGCCGCGCGAGAACGTGATCGAACCGCAATTGGGGTACGGTCTTCGGCACCTCGTCATGAACTTGCAGCAGGGACAGGGATACGGCCATGGCCTGGTGGGGATCTTTGAGGTGGACAAAACCTGAGTGGGGCCATCCCCGTGATCCGCTTTGAGAACGTCTCAAAGACCTTTGCGAGCGGGCTGACGGCCGTCCGTGAGTTGTCGATGGTCGTGCCCGAAGGGGAGACGGTCGCCCTGCTCGGCACCAGCGGCAGCGGCAAGACGACCACCATGAAGATGGTCAACCGGTTGATCGAGCCCACCGCGGGGCGGATCCGCGTCGACGGGGTCGACATCATGACGCAAGACCCGGTCGCGCTGCGTCGGACGATGGGCTATGCCATCCAACACATCGGCCTGTTCCCCCACATGACCGTGGCGCAGAACGTGGCCGTGGTGCCCGAACTCCTGCATTGGCCGGCCCGGCGGATCGCCCAGCGGGTGGATACCCTGCTGGACATGGTAGGACTGGCGCCGGAGGAGTTTCGCCAGCGATACCCCGCCCGGCTCAGCGGCGGGCAAAAGCAGCGGGTGGGCGTGGCGCGGGCCCTGGCGGCCGATCCGCCCATCGTGTTGATGGATGAGCCCTTTGGAGCGCTGGACCCGATCACCCGGGACCAGTTGCAGAACGAGTTCATCCAGCTCAAGTCCAAGCTCCAAAAGACCGTGCTGTTCGTCACGCACGACGTGGTCGAGGCGGTCAAGGTGGGCGATCACATCGCCGTCCTGCATGAGGGAGTCCTGCAGCAGATGGCATCGCCGCTGGAGCTGATCAGCACGCCGGCCAATGCCTTCGTGAAGGACTTTCTGGGACAGCACCGATTTCAACTGTCGTTGATGGTGCATTCCATCGCGTCGTTGATCGATCCGGCGGGGGCCGCATCGCCGGACTCGGCGACGCCCGAAACCCCGCACGCGCTGCAGTCGGCCGACAGTCTCCTGCACGCATTGTGCACGTTCGCCACCGGCCGGGCCGCAGCGCTTCCGGTGTTCGAGGAGAACCGATACCGGGGGTCGGTGAGCCGGGCCGCCGTCCTGAACGCCCTTTCAGACATCGTGCGGCGGATGGGGGACGGACCATGATCGGCGAGTTCTTTCAGAAGCTGGGCCCCGAGATCGCCCAACGGACCTGGGAGCATATCGTTCTCGTGACGCTCTCGATGTTGATTGCGGTGTGCATCGCCGTGCCCTTGGGGATCTGGCTGGCCAAGAGCCGCTGGCGAAGGCCGGCCTCGGCGGTGCTGGGGTTGTCCGGGGTCATCCAGACCATCCCCAGCCTGGCGTTGCTGGCGCTGATCGTCGTGTTGTTTGCGCTGGTGTCCCTGCCCACGATCGGGACGTTGCCGGCCGTCGTCGCCTTGGTTTTGTACGCCCTGCTGCCGATCCTTCGCAACACCTACACGGGGATTCGGCAGGTCGACCCGGCGTTCATCGAGGTGGCCACGGGCATGGGGATGCCCCCCCGGCACATCCTGTGGTCGGTTGAGATTACGCTGTCACTGCCCGTGGTGATGGCGGGGATTCGAATCGCGACGGTCTGGACGATCGGCGTGGCCACGCTGTGCGGGCTCATCGGAGCCGGCGGGCTCGGCGATCTGATCTTGAAGGGGCTACGCAGCATCCAGCTTGATTATCTGCTGGCGGGAACGATCCCCGCGGCGCTGTTGGCGCTGGCCCTGGATTTTGTACTGGGGAGAATCGAATGGCTGTTGACCGCGCCCGGGCTTCGCAAGGCGTGAGAGGAGCCGCGGGGATGCAGACGCCGTGAGAAGGCGTCTGGGAGAACGCATGGCAAAGCTTCATTCGAGAGCCGGGATAGTCATCAGGGGGGGCTGGCAGCCGGTGCGCTGCTTGCCGGCATCGGGCTCATGAGTCTGCGAAACAAGCCCGCCCTGACGGTGGCCTTCGGTGCGGAGTTCCTGACGCGGCCGGATGGCTATGAGGGCCTTTCGCGGCACTATGGCTTTCGATTTGAATCCGAACCTCGACAGATGATGGATGGGTTGATGTGCAAGGCGCTGTCCGTCGGCAGCGTGGACGTGATCGACGCCTTCACCACCGATGGCCGCATCCTGGCCTATGACCTGGTGATTCTGGAGGACGACCGGCGTTTCTTTCCGCCCTATCACGCCGCGCCGCTGATCCGCGAAGAGAGTCTCGCGCATCATCCCGAATTGAAAGCCGTCCTCAACACACTGGCCGGGCGGATCTCCGATGCGGACATGCGCCGGATGAACTACGAGGTGGACGAAGAGGGCAAGACCGCCCACGCGGTGGCGCGGGCGTTTTTGGACGAGCAAGGCCTTCTGGGATCGCACAAGGCGGCCGAGAAGACGGGCACCGCCCCGGTCGTCGTGGGCAGCAAGGAGTTCACGGAACAGGAGATCCTGGGCGAGATGCTGGCCCTTCTCATCGAGAGCCATACGGACATCCCGGTCACACGGAAGCTCAACCTGGGGGGGACGATTATCTGTTTCAATGCCCTCAAGGCCGGGGATCTGGACGTGTATCCCGAATACACGGGCACCGGACTGGTCAATATCCTGAAGCGCGACACCGTGTCGGATCCCGACACCGTATATGAGATCGTCCGCCGGGCCTTTCGTGACCAATACGGGCTGATCTGGTTGGAGCCGTTCGGATTTAACAATTCCTACGCCTTGGCGATGCGCAAAGACCACGCCCGGCGGCTGGAAATCCACACGATCTCCGATTTGGCCCGATACGTGAAGCGGTCCCAATAGAGGACCGTGCGGGGATCAACGAGGCGCCGGGCGTTCAGAGAAAGAAACCTTCAGGCCACGCGAAAAGAAAGGTGAGTTTTATTATGGCAGGAATAGCGGGTATTCAGAGTGACCGGACGAATGTCGCGGACGTGGAGACGATGCTCGAACGCATCCGTCACCGGGGCCCCGACCATGTGGAGATGCACGAGAATGGTTGCCTCGGGGGTGTGGTGTCCTCGCGTCTTTCACCGGCCCGCGGGACCGGATTCGCGCGCGACGAGGGCGTCGCCGTATTATTCGATGGGGAGGTGTACAATCCGCGCCAGGATGGGCAGTCCGATGCCGACGTCGTACTCGCCCTGTACCGCGAGCACGGCCGCCGATTCCCCGCGTATCTGGCCGGCGTGTTCGGCTGCGCCGTGCTGACCGAGGACGAAGTGCTCCTGGCCCGCGATCCCGTGGGGGTGCGTCCCATGTACTGGAGCTGCGATCCGGAGGGAACGACGCGGTTCGCCTCCGAGATGAAGGCCCTGGCCGGCCTCGCGGACGTGATCGAGGAATTGCCGCCTGGCACCACGTTTTCCTCGAAGTCCGGGCTGGCGGGGTACCTGCCGCGGTACCCTGAAGTCGAAGTGCCGGCCGACGTGGAAACCGCTATCGCACGGGTTCGAGAGGCGGTGATCCGCGCGGTGGAACGACGCCTGGCCGATGGGGCCGTGGGGGCCTGCCTGCTCAGCGGGGGGCTGGACAGTTCGATCATCGCGGCCGTCGCCAACGAGATCCGCCCTGGTCTGCCGGTCGTGACAGTCGGCATGGAGGGCGCGCCCGATCTGGAAAACGCCATGCTCATGGCGGCCCATCTTGGGGTGGGGCACCACGTAGAGGTGTTCGGCCCGGAGCAGATCGAAAGGCTCGTGCCCAAGGCGGTCTACTCTCTGGAGTCCTTCGACGAGGATTGCGTCAGCGGGGCCATCGCCAACCTCGTGGCCTCGGCGACGGCGTCGCACCTGACGAATTGCATTCTCAGCGGCGAAGGCGGCGATGAGCTGTTCGGCGGCTACCATCTGCTCAAGACGCTCCCGACCGAAAGCGAGCGCTTGCAGATGATGCATAAGCTGATCGCGATCGCGTACAACACGGCCGTTCAGCGCCTGGATCGGGCCATGATGGCCAATTCGATCAACTATCGAACGCCGTTTCTGGATACGGAGGTAATCGCCCTGGCGATGCAAATCCCGGTTCGCTGGAAAATCCATGACCCGGGAGACGGCAATCTCATTGAGAAGTGGATTCTCCGCGAGGCATTCAAGGATCTGCTGCCACATCAGATCTACCTGCGCGAAAAGCTGCGCTTTTCGGGGGGAACGGGCACGGACGGCGTCATGGATCGGATCGCCGAGGGCAAACTGAAGGCCGAAGGCCACGGGGAGCGGGCCCAGACCGCCACGGGCTACCCGTTGAACTCGCCCAAGGAGCAGTGGTACTACGATCTGTTCAAGGAGCGGTTTCCAGGGCTGGCCTGCGAGAATCTCGTCGGCCGCTGGGACCCGAACAAGTAGCCGGCGGGACTGGATGTCCGGCCGATTCGATTGTTGGCCCGATGTGCGGGACCCTCAGTCGGCGCAGCGTGCCAGGCGAAAGGCCGCATCCCACGCGACCGACGGCAGCTCGATGCGCAGCAGGCCATCGGCCCCCACGGTAAGCCGTCGGCTCGCCAGGACCTCGCCCTTGTGTGTGTCCCAGGCTTCCACGGTCCAGTCGCCGGGGGGCACCTCCTGCACCACGAGCCGCGCATCGGTCACCGGCTGCGGGCGGTCATCGGCGGTGGTCGCGCGGGGCCAGGTATACTGCGGGCTCTGAACCCACAGCAGGCCGCGGCCCCGACCCAGCAGGCCCCAGGCCCGCAGGGGCACTTGCTTGTCGGAAGCGTCGGTCCATTCGAAGCGCACACTCGCGGGGCGGGGCTCTTGTGCCACGAAGTCGAACCCGTCGATCCATCGGACGAACGCGGCATAGAGGGGATACAGATTCTGCGGGTGGACGTAGCTGTCCCACCACCAGGTCATGGGCGCCCCGGCGTGGCCTTGGCCGACCGAGGCATACAGGCCGTTGTGCAGGTGGACGCCGGTGGGGTCCATCTTGGCGGTTTCCTGGCCGCTGTGGCTGATGCCGAACTCCCCGTGGAAATGCGGCTTCGTGCGGGCGGCGGCCTTGGCGCGAAGGTCGCGCTCCATCATCGCCGCGATATCCCGGGCCTCGTAGTGGTGCGTCTGAACGAAATCGAGCTCCTCCAGGGCGTCCACGGCCGGGTCGCCCGGCGGGTGGGCGAAGCTGGTCGTAATGAGGTGATCGTGCGGGTCGAGTGCGCGCAGATGCCGGGCCATCTCCCGGTGCCAGGCGGTCACGGCGGCGCTGTCGTATTCATCGACGATGTCCACCTCATTGAAAAACTCCCACGCAAACACGTGGGGACTGTAGCCGTAGCGGGCCACCAGATAGCGCAGGCGGTTGCGATAGGCCCGTCGCATCGGCTCGCCGGTGAAGAACTCGCGGGGGCGGCCCACGGGCCCGCCGTGGTCCGGATGCAGCGGCGAGTTCTCCCAATCGCCGTAGAGCCGCTGCGTGCTGCGCAGCACGTTGAACGAGTCGATGCAGAGCATCAGCCGCAGGTCGTGCTTCTCGGCCAGCTCCAATACGTAATCGAGATGCCAGGCCCGCTGCAGGTCGATCCGGTCGTAACCCGATTCGCGGGTGACCAGGCACAGGTCGTTCCATCCGGGCGAGAGCCACAGGCGGGCGAAGTTGCAGCCCGCCTCGGCGTAGCGGCCGAACCACTCATCGTAGACAAAGATGCGGCGGCCCTGGTCCGACCAGGTCTCGCCCCAGCAGACGTTGGCGCCCACGGCGAACCAGCTCTCCCCGCGGTCGGTCACGAAGTAGCGATGATCCCGGTCGCTGCGGCGGATCATGCCGGGCTTGTCGGCCGCCTGGACCTGGACGCTGTAAGGTTCGCTGCGGACCTGGCCCGAGCGGTCGCGGAGGCGGACGACGATGCGGTGCACGCCGGGTTGCGCGAATGATAAGCGCAGTTGCCAGCGGGGTTTATCCGTGGCGACCGTGCGGTGCGAGCGCGTGGCCGTATCATCGCGCCGGAACGGCTGATACAGAAAGCCCGGCGTCGTGTTCGTTCGCCCGGCCGGACCCGTCACCTCGGCGTCGAGGGCGATCTGTTCCGGGTCGAAGGGGTTGTCATACTCCGCGGCCAGGTCCACGTCGAGAGTCAGGCGCTCAAACACCGCCACGTGGGGCCGGTCCACGCTGACCGAACGAATGACCGGGGATGCCGCGACGTCGGCAAATGTGACAGCTAAGAGAGCCATCGCTGAACCAAGTGTCACGCAACATTTGTGATTCGGTCGGTTCATCATCATTCCTCCGGCAGGCATTCCTTGACAAGTTCGTGTTCGGCCGTGTTCTCAGTAAGGTTTCACTCACGGATCAATCAATGCGACCACGTCGAGGTCGTAGTCCGTGTAACTCGTGTACGTGCCGCGGAGCCACAATAGGATGGTGGCCCGGCCGATGGGCACGATCGGGCGAATGTTATCGACGGTCGAGTCCTTCGTAACGGGCGTGAAGCTCCACCCGACGCCGCCATCTTGGGTGACGGCCTTGAAGATCTCGTAATGTCGGCGGCCGTCGGCCCTGCTGATCAGCGGGGTGCCCAGGACCGGATCGGCGTTCGTCGAAAGAAAGACCACGCCCGGGTTCCGCGGATCAAGGGCGGCCAGACCACTGTAGTCGGCCTCCTGTTCATACAGGGCCGTCCCCGCGAACGCCAGAAAATGCTCGTTCCACCGCCGGCCGTCCCACCGGGCATAGCGGTAGCGCAGGTCCTGCGGACTGCGGTCCTTCCGCACGGAGTACACGCACCAGGGATGCCCTTCATCGTCGAGATGCAGATCGACGGTCCAGGCGACGTTGTCCGCATCGCCCCCGAAAACGCGTGTGGCCTGTTCAGGCCGGATGGGCCCGGCCTCAATGGGCTGAATGCGACGGCCGTCCGAGCCGTAGATCACGCCGTCTCGGAGATAGGCATGGTAAATGCTGTTATCATATCCTTGCGGATGGTGCTCGGTGGTGATGAAGTGAATCGTGTCAACCCCATTGGCGGCGTACTTGAGATAGGGCCGCCCCTTGAAGGCCACGAGCTGACCGCCGTAGCGCCAGGACCCACCCTCATCGTCCGAAACGACAAAGTTGGGATTCCAATCCTCGCCGCGATAGAAGTTGTAGAGGCGCGACTGGCCTTGGTTGCCGGCCGAGAGCAGAAACAGATTGGCGTAGGTCACGCCCGCCTCGCGCTCGATGGGCTGTTCGGGCAGCCACGACAGGAAGTCGCGAGGCGTCTCCGTCATCCGGTAGCGGATCAGCTTGTCACTGCCGTGACGGGAGTACGCCGCCAGGATGCGCCGGTCAGGCAGCGCCAACAAAGCCGGCGCCGCGTGATCATCGGTCTGCAAGTGGGGGTGGAGGACGATGCACGCATCCACGGCACGGCGGGTCAGGTCGAAAACGGTCAGTTCGATATGCCCGTCGCGATGGGC
>DSDH01000287.1 GCA_011055475.1 Phycisphaerales bacterium
ATGTGCGAGAACTTATCGAGATGCCTCAGGGTGATCGACTTCGTCTCCATGCCACCCATGGAGAGACCAGCCATGGCGCGATGAGGCTGGTCTGCCAGCGTGCGGAAATGGGCATCGACGTAGGGGATCAACTCGTCGATGAGAACCGTTTGAAAGGGGCCGATATCGAAACTCCTGAGGCCGCCGAACCGGATTTCATTCGTCATGCCGTAGGTCATCACGATGATAAAGGACCTGGTCTTGCCCTCGGCGATCAGATTGTCCATAATCAGGTTGGCGCGGCCCTGGTTGGTCCAGGCCGTCTCATCCTCGCCCCAGCCATGTTGCAGATACAGCACGGGATAGCGCCGGGTCGGGTCCTGATCATAGTCAGGCGGGGTGTAGACAAAGGCCCGGCGTGAGGTCTTCGTGCTCTCGGAGGGGAAGAGAATCTGCTGCACTCGGCCATGGGGGACGTCTTTGAGGGCGTAGAAGTCCTGGTCATGAGCGGGAATCTCGATGCCGCTTTCCCATCGCGTGGAGCCGTAGAAGTTCAAGGTGCCGGGATCGTTAAATGTGCCGCCATCGACCGTGAGATGGTAGTAGTGAAAGCCTTCATCCAGCGGCCGGGCCGTGGTGCCGACCCAGGCGCCGTCCTCTGCCTTGGTGAGGGGCGTGCCCCCGCGTCCGCCCAGGCTCACGCTGACGCTTTGGGCCTGCGGCGCCACGATGCGAAAACGGGCATAACCCTGAGAGTTGACCTGCGGGTACGGCTGGCCGGGCTGATTCAGGGTCGAGGGTTTGAAGTCTTCTGCCACCGCAGACGCCTCGGTCTGAGCCAAACAGAGACTGCCCGTCATCAGGGTGAACAGCAGAACCATGCAGAACCTGTAGTACATGTGATATCCTCCTAAATCGTGTCGTTCGTTGTGACGACGCCCTGACTTGATTCCTTGGCCCATTGGCCCCAAACAAAGGTCACGCCGATTCCATGCGTCTGGCCGACTCCCGTGCTGTTGGCTGGAAGGGGCCATATTGAGGCAAGGCCCTTCTGGCGTTCCGTCGCATCGGCTTGGACCTCGCAGAAACGCTGTCCCATCAATAGAACACCGCTGCCATGCGTCGAATGTGAGATGAAAAACGGAATACCTACAAGGTTTTTCACCCCCGTCCGGAGAATCACCAAGGTATAATCGACGCGGTATTTCTGCTGGCGCAGAAACGTTCATCCGCTGCCGGCAGTCGCGGGCCGGTCCTGATCGGCGCGTGTCGGCCCGGCGGGCGGATCACCGGGGCCAGAATCGCACTCGTCTCGTTTTTCCGGCGTTTTTCGTCTCTCACTCATGGGATTGTGTCGGTGAATAGTGGGATGGTAACCAGAATCACGTGGATTTGATATGGATCAGGACAAGCGTACCTTAGACTTCCTGAGGCTCTTCGTACGGCATCAGCAGGAGCTTTACGCCTATATTCTGACCCTGGTGCCTCACGTGCACGATGCGGACGATCTGTTCCAGGATGGCATGAAGGTGATGTGGCAGAAGTTCGATCAATTCCAGGCAGGTACGAATTTTGCGGCCTGGGGCACCCAGATCCTGAAGTATCTGATTCTCGACTACCGCCGACGCCTGGCCCGCAGCAAGCACGTCCTGATGGAGGAGTCCTTGTTTGAGGCATTACTGGACCACGTGCCCGCTATTCAAGGCGAGCTGTCTTCGCGGATCGAGGCGCTGCGCGAGTGCCAGAGGCGCCTGAACGAGCGGTCCCGGCGGATTCTCAAGATGCGCTACGAGCGGAATATTCCGGTGGAGAAGATCGCTTCGTACCTGAAGGTCTCCCGTCGCCACGTGTATCACATTCTCGGTCAGATTAACGGCGTCCTGCTGAGGTGCATGCGACGAACCTTGGCGCAAGGAGGGCATGCGATATGAGCAGGCCCGCCTTCGCATCCATGGATGAGCTGTTGCAGCGTTTGCTGGACGGTGCGATTCAGCCGGACGAGATGAAGCGCCTCGAGAAAGCGATGCGTGAGGATGTCCGGGTGCGGGACTACTACGTGGACAGCATGCTGGCGGCCGCCGTGATCCGTCGGTCCAGCCAAGTGACGGGGGAATTGGGGGAGTCGGATCTGATTCAAGCCCTGTCAGGCAGCGGAAGGCGACGTGGTTCCGAGCGCACTATGCGACGCCTTTATTGGATGGCGGCAGCGCTGATCTTCGGACTGCTCACCCTCACGTTGGTAAGCACGGTTCGGCAGGTTGCCCGCGGGCCGGCCGTCGGTACGCTTGCGGGGGCGTATGAGGCCCAATGGCACAGCGGACGTTCACGTCTCGGTGAAGCGCTGTATGCACGTCCCTACGACCTTCGAGAGGGCGCAGCGAGGATGGAACTGGGGTCGGGGACAAGCCTTGTGCTCGAAGCGCCTTGTCAGGTCGAGCTGAGCCGTGTGGATGAAGTGATCCTGAAGAGCGGCAGGCTTGTGGTGGCGGCTCCCTCCGGGGCAAACGGGTTTCGGGTGCGAACGCGCACCGCCCTGATCACGGACCTGGGGACGGAATTCGGAGTCGTCGTGCATTCGGACGGAAGCACCGAGGCCCATGTTCTAAGCGGCCGTATCATGATAGCTCTCGATCCGGATCAATCGAACCGCCCGACGTCCATGGTCGTGATTGAGGGCCAGGCCGGCCGGGTCGATGCGAGTGGGCAGACCCTCCAAGGCGGCTTGGCCGCCCGGCCGGATCTCTTCTTGCTGGAATTGCCGCCGTCCGGCGAATCCGCCGGGCCATCGGAACGGTTGAACCTGGCGGATGTCGTGGGCCAAGGCAACGGCCGCGGGACCGGCATTCTGAATCGGGGCATCGACCCGGCGACGGGCCAGGCATTCGAGAATCCCGTCACCCGGATCCGGCGGGCTCGACAGAACCAGTTCCAGCCGACACCGCAATGGCCCGGCGTTGATGGCGTATTCGTTCCTAATGGGGCCGCGGGTCCGGTCGTAATCAGTTCCACCGGCCTGACGTTCGCCGAGTGTCCCGATACCTTGGGAAGCTACTATGGCGGCCCGGCCAACAGCGGCGAGATCTATGACATTCCAGGCAAACAGGTCTATGTGGCCCGGCTCAATGGCATCCGTTACGGGACCTCGAGACATCCGGCCCTGAGCCTCCATCCCAACGCCGGAATCACCTTCGATCTGGACCAGATTCGCCAGGACCATCCGAATGTCCAGATCGAGCGGTTTACCGCTGTGTGCGGCATACCCAAAGATCTGCCTCAGGCGCCGTTCAGCGCCGCCGAGGTTTGGGTTCTCCTGGATGGCGTCGTGTATCTTCACCTCCGGTATCCCGTGGAACGTTACGTGATTGAAGGTATTGAAATACCGATTCCCTCGCGGGCGAGGTTTCTCACGTTGGTGGCCACGTGCACTGGGCGAGCGGACTACTCCTGGATCTTCTTCGGCGATCCCTTTCTGGGGCCGGCCGGGACCGTGCAGACCGGTTCGCTGGCGGGGCAGCGTCGCGTGTTCACCGATCCGCGTGGTTTCCGCGGGGCTGTTCTGAGTCGCGGCGGGTTCAGCGGGGCCGAGATTCTGGGCGGGGCCTTCCGGGCACATAGATGTTCACTTTTTGGGAGTACAAGATGACGGGCACACGTTCAATACGTCTCGCGTCGATTCTGATCCTGGCCGGCGGCGTGGCTGTGGCGCAGCCGCCTGTGGAGCCGCTGAGTCTGTGGTACCGCCAGCCGGCCGAGCGGTGGGTAGAGGCACTGGCGGTGGGCAACGGCCGGCTTGGAGCGATGGTCTTCGGTGGCGTGGCGGAGGAGCGGATCCAACTGAATGAAGACACGCTCTGGGCCGGCGGACCGTACGACCCGGCGAGCCCGGATGCGCTGGAGGCCCTGCCGAAGGTGCGGGAGCTGATCTTCGCCGGTCGATACCGGGAGGCACACAATCTCATTGGCCGGAGGATGATGGCCAAGCCCCTGACCCAAATGCCGTATCAGTGCGTGGGAGACCTGCTGTTGCAGTTTCCCAACGCCGAGGGGGTGACGGAGTACCGGCGAGACCTCAACCTGGATACGGCCGTGGCGGCCGTCGCCTATACGATCGACGGCGTGCACTACACGCGAGAGGTCTTCTCCAGTCCCGTGGACCAGGTCATCGTGATTCGCCTGAAGGCCGACAAGCCGGGGAAAATCGCGTTTACAGCCCGCATGCGAACACCGCAGAAGGCCCAGGTGCGCGTGGAGCCCCCCGGTACACTGGTCATGGAGGGTGTCAATGGGGGCGCTGCCGGCGTGGCCGGCGCCCTCAGGTACCAGGCCCGGGTCGCCGTCTCGGCTTCGGGCGGACGGGTCGTTGCGGGCGAGGGGCAAATCGCCGTCACCGGTGCGGATTCGGCGCTGCTGCTCATTGCGGCGGCAACCAGTTACAGGAGCTATAGCGACGTGACCGGCAACCCGGAGGCGCTGACCAAAAGCGCCATCGACAAGGCGGCGGCGAAGTCCTTCGACGCGATGCTCACGGACCACGTGGCGGCTCACCAAGAGCTGTTTCGACGAGTCACGCTTGACCTTGGGACGACCCCTGCCGCCCAGCGTCCGACGGATGAACGGATCCGTGATTCCAACAAGGCAAGCGATCCGCAACTGGCGGCCCTCTACTTTCAGTTCGGCCGATATCTGCTGATCAGCAGTTCGCGACCGGGCTGTCAGCCCGCGAATCTCCAGGGGCTCTGGAACGACAGCATGAATCCCCCCTGGCAGAGCAAGTACACGATCAACATCAACACGGAGATGAACTACTGGCCGGCCGAGCCGACGAACCTGGCCGAATGCGTCGAGCCGCTGGTGGCGATGGTGATGGATCTGACCCAGACCGGCGCGCGCACAGCCAAGGTCTGCTACGGGGCCGATGGGTGGGTCACGCATCACAACACCGATCTGTGGCGGGCCTCCGCTCCGATCGACGGTCCCCAGTGGGGCATGTGGCCGACAGGGGGGGCTTGGTTGTGTCTTCACCTCTGGGACCACTACGATTACTCCCGTGATAAGGGGTACCTCGCCAGGGTGTATCCGGCGATGAAGGGAGCAGCTCAGTTCTTCCTCGACACGCTGGTCGAAGAGCCTGACCATAAGTGGCTGGTGACGTGCCCATCGCTTTCGCCGGAGAACGGCCATCCCTTCGGCACGAGCATTTGCGCCGGGCCCACGATGGACATGCAGATCCTGCGGGACCTGTTCACCCACTGCATCCGCGCGGCGGAGATTCTGGGCGTCGATGAGGATTTCCGAGAGAAGGCGGCGGCGGCACGCGAGCGTCTGGCCCCGAACCAGATCGGCGCCGCCGGACACCTCCAGGAATGGCTGGAGGATTGGGACATGCGGGCGCCGGAGCGGCATCACCGCCACGTCTCACACCTGTACGGCCTGCATCCCAGCGATCAGATTCACGTGCGGACCACACCCGACCTGGCGGCTGCGGCGCGCAAAAGCCTGGAGATCCGGGGCGATGAGGCCACCGGCTGGGGCATCGGCTGGCGTCTGAACCTGTGGGCGCGCCTGCATGACGGCGAACATGCCTATAAAATCCTCACGATGCTGTTGCGGCCCGAGCGGACCTATCCGAATATGTTCGATGCCCATCCCCCGTTTCAGATCGATGGGAACTTCGGTGGCACCTCCGGCATCGCGGAGATGCTCCTGCAAAGTTGTGCGGGTGAGATTGAACTGCTGCCCGCCTTGCCCAAGGCCTGGCCGAACGGCTTGGTGACGGGCCTTCGCGCCCGCGGCGGGTTCGAGCTGGATGTCCGGTGGGAAGAGGGAAAGCTCGTCCATGCGACCGTGCGTTCGCGGGCGGGCGGATCCTGCCGGCTTCGCTATGGCGACATCACGCGCGATCTGGACCTGGCCAAGGGCCAGAGTGCTCAATGGAACGGAATTCGGTGACGAAAGCTCGCCGGCATGTTTGAGGCTATTCTCCGGGAAAGGTGTGTACGATGAACTCTGCAAAGGAACGATTCACCCGTTTCATCACCATCATGGTGGCCGCTGTCGGGGTCTTGTGTGCCTCCGGGGCAACCGCTGACTGGAAGGACGAGGCCAACGCACGCATTGCGCGTCTCCGCCAGCGCGACGTGCACGTGCGCATCGTGGACGAGCAGGGCAGTCCCGTGGCCCACGTCTCGGTCAGCATCCGCCAGGTCCGTCAGGCGTTCCCGTTCGGAGCCGCCATGAGCCGAACCCTGCTGCGCAGCGAACGATACGCCGAGTTCTTCAAGTCGCACTTCAATTGGGCGGTCTTCGGCAATGAGTCCAAGTGGTATTCCAATGAACGCATTCAGGGCCGGGAGGATTACCGCGATGCCGACGCCATGCTTGCCTGGTGTGAAGCGAACGACATCCCGGTGCGGGGTCACTGCATCTTCTGGGAGCCGGAGAGATGGCAGCCGAGGTGGGTCCGTGATCTCTCAGGCGACCCCTTGCGCCAGGCCGTCGAACGCCGCCTGACCAGTGCGGTGACACACTTTCGTGGCCGGTTCGTCCATTGGGACGTGAACAACGAGATGCTGCACGGCTCCTTCTTCAAGGACGGCCTGGGCGAGTCGATCTGGCCCTGGATGTTCAAACGCACCCATGAACTGGATCCCGAGGCCAGGCTCTTCGTCAACGACTTCAACATCCTCTCCGTCGACCAGAACTTTGAGGAGGTGCAAACGGACGAGTACGTGGCCGCCGTTGGCCGCCTGATCGAGCAGGGAGCGCCGATCCATGGCGTGGGAATCCAGGGCCACATCTGGCGTGAGGACATCGTGGCCAACCCCGGCGTTTTGAAAGAACGACTGGACAAGGTGGCGGCCCTGAATCTGCCGATCTGGATCACGGAGTTCGACGTGGCCGACGAGGACCAGACAAGTTGCGCCGACAAGCTGGAGTGCGTCTATCGTACGGCCTACAGCCACCCGGCGGTTGAAGGTATCATGATGTGGGTCTTCTGGGCGGGCGATTCGTGGCGCGGCCCCAACGCGGGCCTGGCGCATCGCGACTGGACGCTCAACGAGGCCGGCCAGCGCTACGAGGCGTTGATGGATGAATGGTCCACGGAGATCACTGGCAAGACCGATGGAGACGGGGGTCTGTCGTTCCGCGGTTTCCATGGCGATTACGAGGCCAAGGCGACATACGCCGACGGCGCAGAGGCACGTGCCACCTTCTCGATTGAGAAGGGCCAAGACTTGCAAGAGGTGCGAATACAACCGAAAAGCATATCTGCCGCCGTCGCAGAACCTCGGTCCGATGCGACATCAACGATACGTACGAACGCCGGCCCGACGCTGTTTCCCACGCCGCCCAAATGGACATCCAGCGGTGTCCTCGTCAGTCCCGTCTCCGATGAGACGCACGACATCGTATCGGTCAAAGACCCGACGATTGTCCGTTACAATGACCGATGGCACATCTACGCAACCGTCTTCTCCAACTCCGCAAGAACCTGGAGTATGGTCTACCTGAACTTCAAGGACTTCTCCGATGCCCCGAAAGCCAAGCTGCACTTCGTGGATGTGAATCCAGGCCTGAGAGGGTATCACTGCGCACCGCACTTGTTCTATTTCCGCCCGCACCAAAAATGGTATCTGGTCTTCCAGTCACAGCAGCCGCAGTATTGCACCACGGACGATATCACAAGGCCCGAAACCTGGACGGCCCCGCAGAACTTCTACCCCAGAATGCCGGCCGGCGCCCCGAGGCTGCCGATTGATTACCACGTCATCTGTGACGATACCCACGCCTATCTGTTTTTCACCGGAGACAACGGATGCTTCTATCGCAGTCGGACGAAAATCGAGGATTTCCCCCATGGGTTCGGCGACATCGAGGTGGCCATCCAGGACCATCGAGACAACCTGTTTGAAGGGAGTATGACCTACAAGATCAAGGGGACCGATACCTACCTGACGATCATCGAGGCCTTGAGCCCGGCACGTTATTACCGCGCCTGGGTGTCCCAGGATCTCAACGGAGAATGGACCCCTGTACCGGGCGCCGACTCGTGGCAGACGCCGTTTGCCGGGATCAACAATGTGACCTTCGAAGATGGGGTAACGCCCTGGACCCGGGACATCAGCCACGGAGAGCTGATTCGCGAGGGATATGATGAAACGCCGACCGTGGACCTCAACAACCTGCGGTTCCTTTACCAGGGCCGCGATCCATCGATCAACGCCCGCTACGACCAGTTGCCGTATCGACTCGGGCTGCTGACACTGGA
>DSDH01000195.1 GCA_011055475.1 Phycisphaerales bacterium
AGTCCGCTCCGTGGCTGGAAAACCCGCACAAAACGTCGGATCAGTCCACGTATTGGGGGATTGACAGCGTGTGGGTGGAACGATACCATGCCGAACCATGGCGACGGCACGGCGGGGTTATCGGCCGTTGGCCCGATGGTGGAAGTAGCTCAGTCGGCTAGAGCACCAGATTGTGGTTCTGGGGGTCGCGGGTTCAAGTCCCGTCTTCCACCCTTTCCGGGGGCAGGGATGAATACGGCAGCAGGGACGGCTGTTTGACATGCCGATGATGACCAACTCCTTGTTTGACAGGGTCTTGAGTGTGCCCGTGGGGCCGACTCTCCCTCGAAACAGGGCGTTTGCCGATTTCTTATCGGACGGCCCTTTTTTGGCGCAAAAATGGGAAAAATGTTCAGACCCCCAAACGGGTCGTCCGACATTAGGAGTATAACCGATTTACCTGTAAGGACTAAGAAAAACCAGACGCGGCCGGTGGATCATTGACCGGGGCGCGGCCGCCCCCGCAGGAGGCATGCAGTATGGCGAAACGGAAGAAAGCGACGAAGAAGACCGCCCGCAAGTCGGCTAAGAAAACCGCCTCAAAGAAGAAGACCACTCAAAAGGCCGGCACCAAGAAGGCGACCGCCAAGAAGGCCCGAAAGAGCGCCAAGAAGAAGACCCCCAAGAGGGCCGCGGTCAGGACCAAGGCCGCCAAGAAGGCGACCAAAAAGGCGACGAAGAAAAAGGCCGCCAAGAAAGCACCCAGGAAGAAAGCGGCCAAGAAGGCCAAGGCCCCCAAGAAGACGGCTAAGAAGAAAGTGACCCGCAAGAAGGCGGCGAAGAAAGCGACCCCGAAGAAGGCCACCAAGCGTACCGCCAAGAAGGCCGCGAAAAAGAGGGTCACCAAGAAGGCCGTCAAACGCACTGCGAAGAAGGCGGCCAAGAAGGCCAAATCGCCCAAGAAGGCCGCTCGCAAGACGGCGCCCGTAAAGGTGAAAAAAACCACAAAGACCAAGAAGGCCAAGACCGCCCGGCGCGTGCCGACCGCGAAGGCCGCTCCCCGGGCCAAGGTGGAAACCCCAAAGGCCCCGCCGGCGTCGCGCGAGATCCTGCCGGTGCTGGATCTGGAAAGCTTCGAGGCCAAGCCGCTGGTCGAGCCCGGCGTGAAGGATGAGTTCGTCGGTTCGACGCGGTACGCCTGGCTCGGTTCGGGTCAGTGCGGCGGCCGATTGGTCAAGTCGTTCTATGACTTGGGCTACAAGAAGGTGATCGCGGCCAACACAACGCATCATGACCTGGACCTGCTGGACATCCCCGCCGATCAGAAGTTCCTGATGGACATCGGCGAGTTCGGAGCCGGCAAGGACATGGGTCGCGGTCGTGACGCCGTCAGCCGCTGTCGTCAGGAACTGCTGCACGAAGCCCGCCAGAAGTTCGGCACCGAGGTGGAGCACATCATGGTGTGCTTCGGCGCCGGCGGCGGCACGGGCGGCGGCAGCGCCCTGGAAATGATCGGCGTGGCCAAGGACTACGCCCGGTCCATCGGCAAGAAGGAGCCGGCCCGCAGCGTGGGCGTGATCATGACCTTGCCGACCATTGGCGAGGCGGCCAGCCCCCAGGTGGCCCAGAACGCCTACAACGTGGCCAACGAGGTCGGCCAACTGGCGATGGAAGGGCAGATCTCGCCGCTGATCATCATCGACAACGAAAAGATCAGCCGCATGTATCCCGGCCTGACGGTCAAGGACTTCTGGCCCAGCATCAACAGTACCGTCGCGTCGCTGTTCGACATCTTCAACCGGCTCAGCTCGCTGAGCAGCCCCTACACGTCGCTGGACCCGGTGGACTACCAGAGCATCGTCCGCGCCGGCGGCTGTGCGATCATGGGGCTGACCAAGGTCAGCGAGTATCAGGACCGTTTCGCCCTGTCCAGCGCGGTGCGGCGGAACCTGGAAAAGACCCTGCTGTGCGACGGCTTCGACCTGGCCTCGGCCAAGGTCGCCGGCTGTGCCGTGGTGGGCGGCAAGAGCATGATGGCTCAGACGCCCGCCCTGCAGGACAACATCAACTACGCCTTTGACGTGCTGGCCGAGATCACCGGCAACGCGACGATCCATCGCGGCATCTACGAGGATCAGCGCAACAGCCTTCGGGTGTATACGATTATTGGCGGGTTGGACTTCCCGGCCGCGCGGATCGAAAAGATCCTGACGCCGGCCTAGGACGGTCCAGCGGAGCAGCAGCGCCGGGGAGGCAACCGCGTCCCCGGCGTTTTTTACGCGCCGGAGGCGTCGCCCCCATCGGCCTCGTTGTGACGCCTGGAATTGAGCGCGCCCCACCAACCGCACGACAAGGGCGGGCCCGGAACGCGGCTGCCCGGATGAAACGCGATCCGCCGACGTCGCTGCGCCGGCGGTCGCCCGCACATCACGTCTTCAGCGCAGGCGCGCGGCGCTCGTATTCGGACAGCGCTTGCAGTAACCGATCGAAACGCTGCTCGAGCAGGTCCTGGCCCCGCTCATCCAAATGATCGAAGAGCCGTGTGCCGCTGGACCCCGGGTTGGCCGGCACGGAATTGAGGGCCTCGCAGTTACGGCACGGAACGTTGCGCCCGGCGTATTCATCGGGCACGCTGAAGCTGTGCCCACAGCGATAACAGGTAATCTCCCTCATGGCCCTTTCCTTTCCCTGCGACTATCCCAGGTGCCGTACTGGCGGTCTGCCGACCGTAATCCTCGTGCTCTTCCCAAAAACACCGGGCCCTGAAACACCCGGCTCATAAATCAAGACGTACAACACCGCGGGGAATTACAGAGAACCGCAAAGATTACAGTTTCTTTACGGACGCACCCCCAGCGGCGTTCTTCGCTTTTGCCGGACCGATCAATCTCCACAGAGCTTGTGCACCCGTGCGATTACCGGTAACCCCATCCGCTAAAAGGCGGTTTGGTGAGGCGCGGCATACAAGATGTGGGGGTCGCAACTGATGGAGACCCCTCCCACGCTCGCCGGCGGACTCAGTACCGAGTTCGGCGGACCACTCGGGCCGGGCAAACATCGCGCAGCCCAAGCCCCACGGCCTGAATCGCCGGTTTCACGGGAAACTGCCCAGGACTGGATTCGAACCAGCACGTCCTTTACGGACACTAGCCCCTCAAGCTAGCGCGTCTGCCAATTCCGCCACCTGGGCAAGCCGAAACGCGATTATACCCCCGCGATGGCGGCCTGCAAGCGCACCGCGGACAAAATCCCACTCACACATGCCGCTCGACGCGGTCGCCCTCGGCGGTGCGCTTGACGATGAATCGGCCGGGCCGTAAGCTGACGCCATGAGTCCCGGATTCAATCAATCGGATGGAGTGCACGTCCCAGCCAAGAGGCATCGGCTCCAGGTCCACGACTCGGGCTGATCCCCTACCCCGAGGCATTGGCCCGGCAGCAGGACTTGGTGCAGCGGCGTCATGAGGACCGGGTCCCCGATACCGTGCTGATCGTGGAGCATCCGCCCGTCATCACGCTGGGGGCCCGCGCGACCGAGAATCGGCTCCTGGCCGAGCCCGGTGAATTGGAGCACCGCGGCATCGCCCTGGTCCAGGTCCGCCGTGGCGGCGGCACGACCGCCCACAACCCCGGACAGATCGTCTTCTACCCCATCCTCAAGCTCAAGGGCCTTCGCCTGGGCGTCAACGAGTACATCCGCAGCCTGGAATCGATCGGCCTGGCGCTCCTGCAATCCGTCGGTCTATCGGCGGAGCGGCGAAAGGGCTATCCCGGCCTGTGGATTGAGGGGCGCAAGATCGCCTCCATCGGCGTGCAGGTCAAACGCTGGGTCACGATGCACGGCATGGCGATCAACGTGAACAACGACCTTTCGATATTCCAGGCGATCGTTCCGTGCGGCATCGACGGCGTGCGGATGACCAGCGTGCAGAACGAGACGGGCCGATCCGCCGGTCTGCCCGCTCTCAAGCAGCGGTTAGGTGAGCTGTGCGTGAACGCATGGGCGGGGGTGCGGCCATGAGCGAGCCGGTCCGCCGATTGCCCCCGTGGCTCAAGCGCCGTCTGGGCGCGGGCCCGGATTTTGAAAAGACCGCCGCGGCCCTGTCGGACCTGGGACTGGAAACCATCTGCGTGCACGCCAACTGCCCCAATCGCGGCCAGTGCTGGCAACGCGGCACGGCAACGGTGCTGATTCTGGGCGGGGTCTGCACGCGGAACTGCCGTTTCTGCTCGGTCGCGCATGGCCGGCCCGAGCCGCCCGACCCCGATGAGCCGCGACGCGTGGGCGAATTGGCCCGGCGGATGGACCTGCGCTACCTGGTGATCACCAGCGTCGACCGGGACGACCTGCCGGACGGCGGGGCGGGGCACTTTCGCGACGTGGTGCAACATTGCCGCAATATGCTGCCGGCGCTGCAATTCGAATTGCTGGTGCCGGACTTCCGCGATTGTCAGGACAAGGCGCTGGAGATCCTGGGGGCCGCCCGGCCCTTCGTGTTCGGGCACAACGTCGAGACCGTCCCCGCCCTGTACGGCCGGGCCCGGCCGGGCGGCGACTACGCCCGCTCGCTGCGGCTGCTCGAAAAGGCCAAGGACCTCTGGCCCGAAACGCAAACCAAGAGCGCCCTGATGCTCGGCCTGGGCGAGACCGATGAGCAGGTGATGGAGGTGCTGCACGACCTGCGAGCGGTCGGCTGCGACCGCGTCGCCATCGGCCAATACCTGCGGCCGTCCAAGGCGTCGCTGCCCGTCGAGGCGTACATCGCGCCCGAACAGTTCGACGCCTGGGCGGCCCGCGCCCGCGCATTGGGCTTCACCTGGGTCATGAGCTCGCCGTTCACCCGAAGCAGCTACCACGCGGAAGAGAAACAAGCGTAGGATCAGGCCATCCACTTTCGCGACGCGCCGGGAAAGTGGATGGCGTCCGCCGCCGTCGCGAACCATGGGGGCACGTTTCACCCTGCGATTCCATTGGCCCGGTGGCGTGCCGGGGGGCGGCTTGCCGGGCTGAAAATCCTTGATCGGGCCGCGGGCGTCTGGGATAAAGGACGCGGTCTGGCACTGAGAACGAGGAGATGAGCCGATGAAGCATTACCTTGCGATCGACCTGGGGGCCGAAAGCGGCCGAGCCGTGCTGGTGCGGCTGGAGGTGAAAAAGGCCCACATGGAGGAACTCCACCGCTTCCCCAACCGGCCCGTTCGACTGGGCGGGACCCTGTTCTGGGACTTCCCTTTTCTGTTCGCCGAGATTCTCGCGTCGCTGCGGCTCTGCGCCGAGCAGTCGCTGCCCATCGACGCCATCGGCGTGGACACCTGGGGCGTGGATTTCGGCCTGCTGGGGCCGGATGGCCAACTGCTGGGCAACCCCGTGCATTACCGCGATGGCCGGACCGATGGGATTCACGAATACTCCAACCCGATCATGAGCGCCCAGAAGGTGTTCGAGGCCACCGCCGCCGAGCCCTGGGCGATCAGCTCGCTGTTTCAACTGCTGGCGATGAAGAAGAACGACAGTCCGCTGCTGGGCCTGGCGCGGGACTTCCTGAACATGCCCGACCTGTTCAACTACTTCTTGACGGGCGTCAAGGCCTCGGAGAAGACCATCGCCAGCACGGCCAACCTGATGAGCTGCGAGGGCCAATGGTCACAGCCGGTCATCGAACGCTTTGGCCTGCCCGACATGTTCGGCCGCCTTGTCGAGCCGGGTACGGTCCTGGGGCCGATCACCGAGGATATCCAGCGCCAGACCGGTCTGGGGCCGGTGCCGGTCGTCGCGACCTGCGGCCATGACACCAGCGCCGTCGCCGCGGCGGTGCCCGCCGAGGGCAACCGCTGGGCCTTTCTGAGCTGCGGCACGTGGAGCATCCTGGGCAAGCTGCAGGATCGGCCCGTGACCACGCCCGAGGCCTTCAACGGGGGCTTCTGCAACGAGTACACGCTGGCCAGTTGGTTCATCTGCCGCAACATCCTGGGCCTGTGGCTGGTGCAGGAGCTCAAGCGCAAGTGGGACACGAGCACGGATGCCTGGGACTATGACCGCATCACGGATGAGGCCCGGTCGGCCACGAGCCGGAGCATGTTCTCGGTCAACGACCGGCGGCTGATGGCCCCGGTGGACATGGAGGAAGCCCTCTACGCGGTGCTCGCCGAGGCGGGTCAGCCGCAGCCGGGCACGCGGGGCGAGCTCGTGCGGTGCGTGCTGGAAAGCCTGGCGCTGGAGTACGCCTACCGGCTTGAACGCATCACGGAGGTGACGGGCCAGAAGAGCGAATCGGTCTACATGGTCGGCGGCGGGATCAAGAACACGCTGCTGTGCCAGCTCACCGCCGATGCGTGCGGCGTGCCGGTCCACGCCGGGGCGGATCAGTGCACGGCGATGGGCAACGCCCTGACCGTCGCGGTGGCGATGGGCGACCTGTCGGGACCGGAGGATATCCGCCGCGTGATGCGCAACAGCTTTGAGATGATCACCTACGAACCCAAGGATGCCGCCGCCTGGGTCGAAAAGCGCCGGCAGTACGCGGCCATGCAGAAGGAACAGGCGCGATGACGTCTCGGCGGCATGGACGTGGGCGATGGTGCACAGGGGCGTGCGTGGCGTTGGCCGTCTGTATCGGGCTCGGCCAGGCGCGGGGCTCCGGTGCGAGGGTGACCGGTCCGGATGGCGCCATAACCGCCGATGTGCAGTTGGACGCGGGCGGCCGACTAAATTGGCAAATCGATTACCATGGCCGCCCGGTCATCGTCCCTTCCCCGCTGGGTTTTGTCCGGGCCGGGGACGATAAGCCCCTGCAATGGTTCATCACCGCCGTGCGGCACGCCGGTCACCGAGATACCTGGAGACCGATCTACGGCGAGCGGGCCGAGGTGCCGGACGTGTATGCGGGCGCGATGATCGACCTGGTCGAGCGGGCTGATCCGCATCGGCGGATGACCATCGAGGTGCGGGTGTACGATCACGCGGCGGCCCTGCGATATCACGTCGCGGGGCGGGCCGAATCGGACACGCTGCACGTCCGCGAGGAGCGCACGACGTTTGGCTTTGCCGCGGACCATCCGGCCTGGGCGGTCTACTCGGCCCAGGGGCGCTACGAGAAGGTCCCCCTCAGCCGAATCAAGCCCAACTGTGAGCGGCCGCTCGTGATTGAGATGGAGGGTGGGCCCGTGGTCGCGGTGGGCGAGGCGGCGCTGGTGGACTTCGCACGGATGCGGCTGCGGCCGGCACCGCCGTATGGCGTGCAGGCCATGCTCGGCAGCGACGTCAAGGTCAACACCCCCTACACGACGCCCTGGCGGATTGTGATGATCGCCGACACGCCCGGCGAGTTGATTGAAAACAACTTCGTCTTTGAGAATCTGAACGCCCCGTGCGCTATCGACGATCCCTCGTGGATCAAACCGGGTAAGGTCATCCGCGAGGTGACGCTGACCACCGCCGGCGGCAAGGCGTGCGTGGATTTTGCCCGCCGGATGGCCCTGCAGTACATCGAGTACGATGCCGGCTGGTACGGCCCGGAGAACGATGAGAACACCGACGCCAGGACCGTGACCCTCGATCCGAACCGCTCCAAGGGCCCCTTGGACCTGCCGGAGGTGATCCGCTACGCCAGGGTCAACGGCATCGGCATCTGGCTCTACGTCAACCGCAGGGCCCTGGAACGCCAACTGGACGAGATCCTGCCGCTCTACGAGCAGTGGGGCATTGCGGGCGTCAAATACGGATTCGTCCGGGTGGGCGATCAGCGGTGGACGGCCTGGCTGCATGAGGCCGTCCGCAAGGCCGCCGATCATCACCTGATGGTGGATATCCACGATGAGTACCGCCCCACGGGCTACAGCCGGACGTATCCGAACCTGCTGACCCAGGAGGGGATCGGCGGCAACGAGACCATGCCTCCACCCGAGCAGAACCTGGTTTACCCGTTCACACGATACCTGTGCGGGGCAGCGGACTACACGATCTGCTGGACGGATCGGCGCATCCAGGGCACGCGGGCCCACCAGATGGCCGCGGCGGTGGTCTACTACAGCCCGCTGCAATTCGTCTTCTGGTATGATCGACCGCAGAACGTGCCGGATGACCCGGAGCTGGAGTTCTTCCGGCAGGTGCCGACCGTCTGGGATGAAACGCACGTGTTGCAGGGGCAGGTCGGGCAGCACATCACGACGGCGCGGCGCAGCGGCGATCGATGGTTCGTGGGCACGATGAACGCCGTGGCGCGGCGGTCGCTGGA
>DSDH01000085.1 GCA_011055475.1 Phycisphaerales bacterium
GAGCGGGACCTCGAGAGCCGGATTCCGTGCCGGTTGCTGCACATCGACGTCACGGGCGATGGTGCGGCCGACGTGCATCTCGTGGGGGCCGGGCACGACGTGACCGGGCCGGATGGAAAGGTGGTCCCGTTTTCCAAGCTGATGCCGGCCGCGGAGATCAAGGACCTGGAGGATGGGCGGGTGGAGGTCCGCCCCAGGGCGATCTCCTTCCTGCGGGCGGTGGTCAAGACCAAGGACGGCAGTTGGATGTTCAACACGGACAGCATCATTCCGACCTACGTGACGCAGGCCATGCCGAGCTGGTTCGGCCTGTTGTTCCTCCTGACGCTGCTGTCGGCGGCGATGAGCACCCTGTCGAGCCAATTCCATACCGCGGGGACGAGCATCGGGCGGGACGTGTACGAGCGGCTCACCGGTCGGCAGGGCCACGGCATCGGGGTCACGCGGATGGGGATTATCGTGGGCATTGTGATTGCGGTCGTCCTGAGCAGTTACGCCCGCGGCGGATACATCATCGCGCGAGCCACCGCCATCTTTTTCGGGCTGTGCGCATCGGCGTTTCTGCCGTCGTTTGTGGGCGGATTGTACTGGAAGCGGATGACGCGGGCCGGCGCGATTGCCTCGATCCTGGTGGGCTTTCTCGTGACGGCCTTCTGGCTGCTGTTCATCAAGGACACCGAGGCGCGGGCGATCGGCCTGTGCCATGCCCTGTTCGGCAAGCATTCCCTGCTGTTGGACAAGGCCACCTGGCCGGTGGTCGATCCGATCGTGGTGGCCTTGCCGATTTCGATCGTGGTGGCCGTGGTGGTGAGTCTGTTGACGCAGCCGCCCGCCAAGGACCACCTGGACAAGTGTTTTGGAAACCGCGGATAGGCTGGGCGAAAACACGACAAGCCAACAGGACAAACGAATCGCGTAAGTTAGGAGACAAGGCATGAGAGGAAACCCAGGAAAATGGTGGCAGGCGGCCGCGGCGGTTCTGCTCGTCGGGATGGTCTCGACCGCGCTGGCCGCCGGCGCCAAGGAGTATGTCGGGCAGCGGGACACCGAACATTCCCACCTGACCGGGGCCTGGCTGGACACCTTCCACAATCCGATGGACGGTGTCACGATGGGGCTGGACCTGCGCTGGCGCGAGATCTACGGCCGGAACATCGTGTCCCTTAACGAGCAGCAGGGCGACGGTCAGGCCGCGCACCACAACAACGCGTGGGTGCGCGGGCGCTATCGCATGCGTTGGAACTCCAAGTTCGAGTTGGCCAGCGACCTGGATTTCAACATGCGGTGGATATGGGAGTTCGACCGGTGGGACAACAGCTTCACCAAGGACTCCAGCGTCGACTTCGACGAGATCGTGCCGGACATCTTCAATATCACCTGGCGCAACGCCTTTGATATGCCGCTGACCCTGGTCATCGGTCGCCAGGACATCATCCTGGGCAACGGCTGGCTGGTCCTGGACGGCACGCCCGCCGACGGGTCGCGGACGATCTACTTCGATGCCGCCCGGGCGACCTACGCGCCGACTGAGGATCGTTCCCTGGACATCATCTGGATTCAGAACTACGACGACGAGGACAAGTGGCTCCAGCCGATCAACCATCGGGAGTCCTGGCGCCATGCCACCCAGTACCAGGATGAACGCGGCCTGATCGTGTATCTGACGGACAAGAGTCTCATCCCCAACACGCAGGTCGAGGCGTACTACATGTACAAGCAGGATGACGCCTCGGACTGGGCCAAACATAACGCGGCCAATCGGGTTGCCGGCCGGGACGATGAGATTCATACGCTGGGCGGCGCGCTCCAGGGCAAGCTGGACGACAACTGGAGCTACCGGGCCGAGGGCGCGATGCAGTTCGGAAGCAAGGAGAACGCCACGACGGGTCGGTACGATACGCTTCAGGCCTACGGCTTCAACAGCCGGGCGACCTACGCCTTCCATGACGAGCGCAACAGCAGCTTCCACGTGGACTACGAGTACCTCAGCGGGGACGATCCCGGGACCAGTGCCAACGAGCAGTTCGATCCGCTGTGGGGCGAGTGGCCGCAGTACAACCGTGGCGGCGATCTGCCGGCTTATCTCTGGGCGCCCGAGGCCGACCTGGGCGAGGTGACCAACCTGCACCGTCTGGGACTCGGCTACACGTTCGACCTCGCCCCCAAGTGGACCCTGCAGACGGACTACAATCTTATGTGGGCCGACCAGAACACCCGGGGCGGTGTGACGCACCCCGCGTTGGGCACAACCTTCAATAGCGACGGCAAGTTCCGCGGCCAGATGCTCACCGGCTATCTGAAGTACCGTTGCTGCAAGCAGCTCAGCATGCACTTCCTGATGGATTACTTCCAGCCGGGAACGTATTACGATGGCAGCACCCAGGACCACGCCGTGTTCCTGCGGTTCAATTTCGAGTACACGTTCTAAACCGGCATACGTCAGCGCTGGACATTTCGGGAGGCCCGGTCGCAAGGCCGGGCCTCCTTGTGCGCGCCTCGCCCTGTCATACCCCCCGCATGCCGCCCGGTTTCCGAAGACAATGACCCTTGACGGGGCCGAGTCGGGCGGCTATCGTAGAGCACCGTTTTTCCTGTGTTTGTCGGTGGTCATAGCCGATTTCCATGATGATGAAAGGGTTCCATGACCCGTACGAAACGACCCGTTCACAAGGCGTTCCTGTCCGGCAACGAGGCCCTGGCCCGCGGGGCCTGGCAGGCGGGGCTCAAGGTCGCCTGTGCCTATCCTGGTACGCCGTCGACCGAGATCCTCGAAGCCCTGGCGACCTATCCCGAATTGGACGTGCAGTGGTCCGTGAATGAAAAGGTGGCCTACGAGGTGGCCTTTGCGGCCGCGGTCGGCGGGGTCCGCAGCCTGTTTGCGTGCAAGCACGTCGGCCTGAACGTGGCCATGGATCCCCTGATGACCTCCGCGTACACGGGCGTGAACGCGGGGTTCGTGATCGTTGTCTGCGACGATCCGGGGATGCACTCCTCGCAAAACGAGCAGGATACGCGGTGGGTGAGCCTTTACGCCAAGCTTCCGATGCTGGAGCCGGCCAACCCCGGCGAGGCGCTGGCGTTCGTGGGCGAGGCCTTTGCCCTCAGCGAGCGGTTCGACACGCCGGTGATCGTCCGCATGACGACGCGTATCAGCCACGGCAAGGAGGACGTGGTGATCGGGGAGCGGGATGAAGTGACGACCCTGGCCCTGGAAAAGGATTTTCGCAAATACGTCATGGTGCCGGGCAACGCCCGCGGCCGGCACGAGGTGCTGGAAAAGCGGCTGGTTCGACTGAAGGCCCTCGCTGAGAAGACGCGGTTGAACCGGATCGAGGAGGGGACGCGAAGCCTGGGTTTCATCACCTCGTCGGTGACGTATCAGTACGTTAAGGAATGCTACCCCGATGCCTCGTTTCTCAAGCTGGGGATGAGCTATCCGTTCTGCGATGAGAAGATCCGTGCGTTCGCCAAAAGCGTCCGTCGGTGCGTGGTGGTCGAGGAGCTCGATCCGTTTCTCGAAGAGCACATCAAGACGCTGGGTGTGCGTTTCGCGGCCAAGGACCCCTCCTGGCGGTTGGGCGAGCTGGGTCCCGATGCCATCGGCCCGATCGTCCGGGGCGAGCAGCGAAAGGTCCGCCAAACCAAGTCCCGTCCGCCGCGGCTGTGCCCGGGCTGCCCGCACTGGGCCACGTTCTCGGTCCTCAAAAAGCTGGGTGTCTTCGTGGCCGGGGACATCGGCTGCTACACGCTTGGGGCGCTGCCGCCCACGTCGGCGCTGCATTCGTGTCTGTGCATGGGGGCGGGCGTGACCTTCAACGAGGGCCTGCGCCGGGCGCATCCCGACGGGCCCATCGTCGGCGTCGTGGGGGATTCCACGTTTGTGCATTCGGGCGTCACGGGTCTGATCAGCGCGGCCTACAACAAGTCCCGCGGGGTGATTTTCATCCTGGACAACCGCACGACGGCGATGACCGGCGGGCAGAACCACCCCGCGACCGGTCTGACGATTCGGGATGAACCGACCCGTGAGCTGGACCTGGCGGCATTGTGCCGGGCCTGCGGGGCCGATCACGTGGACGTGATCGATCCGACGGGCAATCTCAAGGCCTTCGAGGCGCTCGTCGTCGAGCGGCTTGGGGCCGATGCCCTCAGCGTGATTATCGCCAAGCATCCGTGCAAACTCATCAAGCGAAAGCTCTAGCATGAACATCGAAACCTGCAACGTCGTCCTGGGCGGCATCGGGGGCCAGGGGATTCTCAAGGCCAGCGAGATCTGCGGCTGGGCGGCCCTGTACGAGGGGTACCACGTCAAGAAGTCGGAGGTGCACGGCATGGCCCAGCGGGGCGGCTCGGTGGAATCGCACCTGCGGTTCGGGCAGCGGGTCTTCTCGCCGCTGGTGAATCGGGGCGGCGCGGACTTCCTGCTGTGCTTCCACGAGGAAGAGCACTCACGGCTCAAGCCCTACCTCAGGAAGGGCGGCCGCGATCTGCTGCGGTACCTGGACGCCGCGCGAAAGCTCGTGGTCCAGGAGCCGCGGGCGCTGAACACCGCGATGGTGGGCGTCTTGTCGCGGGAGCTCCCCATCGGCGAGGCGGCCTGGGAAAAGGCCCTGGAGACGGTGTTCCCGCCGAAGTTTCTGTCCTTCAACCGCGGGGTTTTTTTCGAGGCGCGGACTATGGAGCGCTGAGCGGCCGATCGGTGGGGAGGAGCACGATATTCACGCCAGTGAGGAGACCGAAGCATGATCTGGAAGGAAGACATCGAAACCATGCCGCTGGAGGATTTGAAGAACCTCCAATCCGAGCGGCTGGCCAACATCGTGCGCTACGTCTACGAGAACTGTCCCGTCTACAAGGACAAGTTCGATCGGACGGGCGTCTCGCCCGGCGACGTGCGGAGCATCGACGACATCACGCGCCTGCCGTTCACGACCAAGCTCGACATGCGGGATCATTATCCGTTCGGGCTGTTCAGCCGGCCGCGGACCGACCTGGTGGAGATTCACGTGTCCAGCGGCACCACGGGCAACCCGACGCTGGTGGGCTACACCCGCGACGACATCGGCCTATGGTCGGACGTGATGGCCCGGGCATTGTGCTGTGCCGGCGCCGAACCGGAGGACACGATCCAGATCGCCTACGGATACGGCCTGTTCACCGGGGGGCTGGGTTTCCACTACGGGGCGCTGGAGATGGGTCTGACGATCATCCCCACCAGCTCGGGGCAGACCAAGCGGCAGTTGAAGATCATGCAGGATTTCACCCCGCGGATCCTGGCCTGCACCCCGAGTTACGCGTTGTACATGGTCGAGGAGGCCAAGGAGATGGGCCTTGATCCGCGGCGAAGCTCGTGGGAGATCGGCATCTTCGGGGCCGAGCCGTGGAGCGAGTCCATGCGGGCCGAGATTGAGGCCGAGTGGAACATGCTGGCCACGGACGTGTACGGTCTCAGCGAGATCATCGGTCCCGGCGTCAGCCAGGAGTGTCACCTCAAGCAGGGCCTGCACGTCTTCAGCGACGTGTTCTACCCGGAGATCATCGACCCCGAGACCGGCCAGCCCGTGGCCGAGGGCCAGGACGGCGAACTGGTGATCACCACGCTGACCAAGCAGGGCATCCCGCTGATCCGCTACCGCACGCGGGACATCGTCAGCATGACGACCGAGCCGTGCGCCTGTGGGCGGACCAGCCCGCGGACCAGCAAGATCAAGGGCCGCACGGACGACATGATCGTCGTGCGGGGCATCAATGTCTTCCCCTCGCAGATCGAGCACGTTCTGCTGGGCATCGAGGGCACCCACCCGCACTACCAGATCGTCATCGATCGGCAGGCCCACCAGTTGGACAGCGTGCAGATCATGGTCGAGGTGGACGAGAGAATATTCAGCGACGAGATCAAGAAGATGCGGGCGCTGGAGCGGCAGATCCAGCACGAGATCCAGGCCGTGTTGAGCGTCAGCGTGGAGGTCAAGCTCGTCGAGCCCAAGACGCTCGAGCGCAGCATGGGCAAGGCCAAACGCGTCGTGGACAAGCGCAGCCTCTAGCGGGACCGCCAAGGAAAGGACAGGCCGATGAACATCACGCAATTATCCGTGTTCCTGGAGAATCGCAAGGGCCGCCTGGCAGAGGTCTGTTCGCTGCTGGGGCGGCACCAGATCAATATCCGCGCCCTGACCATCGCCGAGACCGAATCGTTCGGCGTGCTGCGGATCGTTGTGGACAAGCCCGATGAGGCCGCCGCCCTCTTGAAGGAGCACCGGATCACCGCGAACGTGACGAACGTGGTGGCCGTTGAGGTGCCCGACAAGCCGGGCGGCCTGGCGGGGGTGCTCAAGGTGCTGGCCGACCATGATGTGAACGTCGAGTACATGTACGGCTTCGTGGAGAAGTCGTCGGACAATGCCCTGATGGTCTTCCGCTTCGACGCCGTGGAGGCGGCCATTAAGGTGCTCAGCGACAGCGGAATCAAGATCGTCGGCGCCGAGCATATCCGCGGTCTGTGAGCCGGGCCGGACCGCCGACCGCTAAACCGCAACGGGGAGTTGTGATGGACGTAGCCTTCTGGAATCGTGAGATCGAGACGATGGACCGCCGGCGCCTCACCGAGCTGCAGGTGACGCGCCTGCGGGACACGCTGGATCAGGCCCTGCACACACCGTTCTACCGTCGCCGTCTGGAAAAGGCGCAGATTCAATCCGGGCAGGATCTGCGGGGCCTGGAGGATTTGCGAACCCTGCCCTTCACCACCAAGGACGACCTGCGCCAGAGTTTCCCCTTCGGTCTGCTGGCGGTGGATTTCAGCGAGGTGGTGCGTCTGCACTCCTCCAGCGGGACCACCGGCGTGCCGACGGTCATTTATCTCACCCAGGACGACCTGGATCGCTGGACCGACCTGTTGGCCCGGTCCATCGTGGCCACCGGTTGTACGAGCAAGGACGTGTTCCAGAACATGATGACCTACGGCCTGTTCACCGGTGGCCTCGGTCTCCACTACGGCGGGGAACGCGTGGGGATGACGGTCATCCCCATCGGCGGCGGCAACACCCAGCGCCAGATCCGGGTGATGAAGGATTTCAAGACGACCGTCGTGCATATCACGCCCAGCTATCTGTTGCACATCCACTCGCGCCTGGCCGAATTCGACACCCGGCCCGAGGACCTCTCGCTGCGCAGGGCGTTTCTCGGGGCCGAGCCGCATTCGGAGAACACCCGCAGGAAGCTGGAGGACCTGTACGGCATCGACGCCTACAACTCCTATGGGCTGAGCGAGATGAACGGTCCGGGCGTGGCGTTCGAGTGTGTCTACAAGCAGGATATGCACATCTGGGAGGACGCCTACGTGGTCGAGATCATCGACCCCGCGACGGGCGAGGTCCTGGACGATGGCCAAAAGGGCGAGCTCGTGCTGACGATCCTGACCCGCCGGGCCATGCCGCTGCTGCGGTATCGCACGCGGGACCTGGCGTTTCTCCACGCCGAGCCGTGCCCCTGCGGGCGCACGCACCGACGCTTGTCGCGCATCCTGGGCCGCACGGACGACATGCTCATCATCAACGGCGTCAACGTCTTCCCCTCCCAGATCGAGGAGGTCGTCATGGCCGTTCCCGAGGTGGGGACAAATTACCAGATCCAGGTGGACAAGGTGGGCGCGTTGGACCGCCTGACGGTGAAGGTGGAGATTTACCCGAAGATGTTCACGGGCGAGGCGGCTCTGCTCGATCGGCTCAAGGCGAGGATCGCCGAGAAACTCCGCGCCTCGATCACGATCAATCCGCGCGTGGAATTGCACGAGCCCGGCGTGTTGCCCGCGTTCGAGGGCAAGGCCAAGCGCGTGGTCGATAACCGCCAGGAGATGTAGCCCGGCACGATCGGGCCAAGCGATAACGCCGGCGACAGGAGAAGGACCATGGCCAAGCAACTGACCGTTTTCGTGGAGAACCGGCCCGGCCGCATGAAGTCGGTCTCGGACATTCTCCTGGAGAACCGATTGAACATCTGGGCCTTTGCAATTCAAGACCGCGGCGAGTTCGGCCTGATGAAGCTGATCGTCGATCGGCCCGAACAGGCCCGTCTGGCGCTGGCGGATCACGGGTTCGCCTGCGCCTTGAAGGAGGTGCTGGCGGTCACCGCGCCGGATCGGCCGGGGAACCTTGACCGCCTGACCACGGCTCTGCTGGACAGCAACGTCGA
>DSDH01000420.1 GCA_011055475.1 Phycisphaerales bacterium
CAAGAACCTGCTGCAGGAACTGGGCCGCGAGGCGACGATCGAGGAGATCGCCAAGGAAGCGGATATGAGTATCGCCGAGACGCGACGGGTGCTGAAGATCTCCAAGCATCCGTTCAGTCTGGACCGGCCGATCGGGGAAAGCGAGGACAGTTATTTCGGCGACTTCATCGAGGATGAAAGCGTCGAGTCGCCCGTGCAATCGGCCACGCAGGAGATGCTCAAGGAGCGGATCGACGAGGTGCTCAAAACGCTCACGTACCGCGAGCGGGAGATCATCAAGCTGCGCTACGGCATCGGCGACGGCTATACCTACACGCTGGAGGAGGTCGGCCGGATCTTCAAGGTCACGCGGGAACGGGTCCGCCAGGTGGAGGCCAAGGCCATCCGCAAGCTGCAGCACCCGGTGCGGTCCCGCAAGCTGGAAGGCTTCCTGGAGCACAAGGTGCCGTAAGACGCCCGGTGGGGGCGCGCGGCCCACTGACGCCACCGCGCCGGCCCCAAGCGGGCCCCGCGCTTCCGTGGGGGTCAGATGTCGACCTTCATCTTCCCGGCCAGGCCGCCGCGGCCCTTGTGCGGTTCGAAGCGGGCGCACCAGTCGTTCGCGAAGGTCACGGGCCACAGGGCCAGGGGCTTCTTCTGGCCGTCGGCCCCGGCGGCGCCGAGCTGGGGCACCTCGACGCGACATTCGCCGATGACCTCGCTTTGAAGCCGCTGCACGCGGGGGTTGTTCCACCCCTGCTCCTGCGGTCCGCCGTGGCACCACCAGCGGCAGTCCTGGCACCGGCCGTGCTCCGCGGTCGGTTTTTCATCCTTCAGATGCGCCAGTTTGTATTCACCCTCGGGCTCGATCCTGTGCGTCATCGGTCCTCCTTTCCACCTCGGTTCTGATGGTCAACCGCCCGTCGGCGGTGCGCCTGCACGGGGTTCGGGGACGGCCTGGAGCGGCCGGTAGAAGTCCGTGGGTGCGACCCCCAGCGTGTTGACCAGCGTGCCCAGGTGCGTGATCGAGGCGTCGATCCGGTCACCGGGCTGGAGGAGGCGGCCGTCGGCCATCCCCACACCGTGGGGTGTACCCGTGACGATGACGTCGCCGGGCTCAAGCGTCATCAGGTGACTGACGAAGGAGACGACCTCGGCGACGGAGAAGATCATCTGGCGGGTGCAGGCCTTCTGGCGGATTTCGCCGTTGACCCGCAACTCCATGTCCAGGGTCTGCGGATCGGCGATCTCATCGGCCGTCACGAGCCATGGACCGAGAGGCAAAAAGCCGTCGGCCCACTTGCCGTTGAGCCAGTCGAAAAACTCGTCCCAGGGCCGCTCGATCCGGCCGGCCTTGAACGTGACGCTGCGGGCGGAGATATCGTTACCCACCAGGTAACCGGCGACGCAATCGAGGGCCTGGTTGGGCCGCACCGCGTGCGCGTGGCGGCCGATCATAACGCCCAGCTCGATCTCATAGTCGACCTCGCGGCTGAACGCGGGCCAGGGGATGGTCGACTGCGTGCCCGTCACGACGGTGGGCGGCATGAGGAACGGGCGAGGGACGGTGTTCTCGTGGGGGCTGTCGCTGAGCCCCAGCTTATGGCCGCCCTCGATGATGTGCTTGGCGTAATTGCCCGCCAAGCCGATGAGCTTGCCCGGCCGCGGCACGGGAGCCAGAAACCTCACCTTGTCGGCAGGGTAAACGTGCCGGGCCTCATCGCGAACCTGCTGGAGTATGTCCAGAGCGGGCCGGCCCCGCATGAGGATTTCCTTGACGCTGTGCAGCCGGATCGGTCCCGTGCAGCCCGATGGGATGTCAATAAGGCCCTGCTCCGTGACGATGCCGCAGGAGACGGTCTTGTCAAGCATGTAGCTGGCCAGCTTCATCGGCGGTTCCTCACAGGCTCGGTTGGCTCACCGCCATGATAGCAGATGTGGCCAAGGGTCCAAGCAAAAAGCCCATCTCAGCCCTGCTTTGGGCGCAAGGCGTTGAGTCGGCCAGCATTGCACTCGCCGTCAGCGGTTTTCGACGAGGGCGACCTCGATGGCGTGTCGCCGGCCGTCACGCTCGACCACCAATGTGACGTATTGGCCGGGCCCGTAGTGGCTCAGAATATCGTTCAGGGTCTCGCTCGATCCGACGGGGATGCCCTGTACCGTGACCAGGTCACACGGGAAGCGAACCCCCAGCGGCGTGGGCTTGCCGCGGAATCGCGTGACCCACAGCCGCCCCTCGCGGAGCTGAACATCCATTGGCAAAACGCCTCCCGCAAGCAGGACGCCGCATCGGTTGCGGAACAGGTCTTCCAGCTTGGGCACACGGCCGTGGTTCCGTTGGCGCACGGCGTCGCGAAGGCAGGTCAGGGCTTCCTCCGCGGCCGGCGTCCGCACGGGGTGGGCGAACAGATAACGGACGGCGCTTTCCACGGCCTGGTCGGTCTGGCCGGCGCGATGGGCCTGTCGCATGGGATCCAGGAACCGCCAGGAGGCCTGCCACACGAACTGCTCGGCGAGTCGATAGAGACGATCCAGAGCATGATCCTGGGCCGCGGCGATCAGCGCGCCATCGTCCGGCAGATCCAACGGATCGCCTGCAACACCGTGCGGCGGATCCGGCTGGATGAACCGGTCCCGGGCGGCATGCTCGCCGACGACCTGCTCGGTATGCAGGATGCGGCCTGTCGCGGCGTCGACCAATCGCACGAGGCAGACCACCCGCGCCGTTTTCACGAGGTGCACCACCGGGTAACGATGTTCGGCTTCGATGCGATGCTCCGTATGCGTGGGCAGGGAGGTCAACCGACTCCGAGCGGTTTTCAGAAGACCGGTGAGACGCTGGATCTGTGCCTCGATGGGAGCGAGGGAATCGCCGGGGGGGCGACGGGTGGGGCCTGATCTTTACGGATGCGGAGGGGCTGTTGCCGGGTCCCTGTTGCCTGGCGACGGGCGTCGGCGAGTTGACGCTCGGCGGCCGCGAGCTGAGCCGTGAGTTCCTCGACCTGCCTGGCGGCTGCGACGTGTTCCGGATGGGGCACCTTGTCGACGCGGGCGACGTAAGTGCTGGTCGCGTGCTCGGTGGTTCGGTGTACATCGACGTCGCCGGCAAGCACCTGGCCGATCAGCAGGGCATCCACATCTCGAGGTCGGCTGGGATCCAGCCGTGAGTCGGCAATCTGAACCTCGACGATGTTGCCCGCGATCAGGGCGAGCGTCCGACGAAACGGCATACAGTCGACCAGAACCACGTTGGGAGGTCGCACCGTTTGCAGATGGACCAGCAGAGCCGCATCGAAGGCCTCGGCCAGAGGACCGTGGCGAGGTGCGGCGCCGAAGCCCACGTAGCCCAAGGCGAAGACCGTCTGCTGTCGGAGCACGACCGTGGCCGCGTGGACCTCGGCGACGGCCTCGGGCATATCGGGCCTATACGACAAGGCCAGAAGACCATCGAGCAGGGCGTTGCCGTGCAGGTCGTTCTGCCGCATCGTGCGGGCCCGATCCACGAAATGCTCGGCCAGTGCACGCCGCACCTGGCCGATACGAGCCGCCGTGTCGCGATAATCCGGCAAGAGTCCTTGGCTGGATTCCAGCAGATCGAGGGCCTCATGAATGCGCGCGGCGTCGATAAGGGCCTCGGCACGGCCGATTCGTATGTCGCAGACGGCTTCTCTGGCCCGGCGCAGCAGACCCGGCACCTGAGGGTGCGAGGGGTACAGCCGTCGGGCCCGATCGAGCAGGCTCAGCGTCGCCTCGGGTTCGGCACCGCTATCGAGCTGGGCGCGAGCCTCCTCGATGAGGTCCAGGGCCTGACGATAGTCGCCGACCTGGGCAATCACCGCCTTGGCATCGCGGCCATTGGGTTCATAGGTCAAGGCGCGGCTGGCTTGGGCCACCGCGTTGTCCCAGTCCCCCTCGGTCAGGTGGGCTTGGGCGGCGGTGCAAAAGAACTGATAGGCTCGATGTCGGATGTTATTGAGATCGCGCTGGCCGGAGGGCATCGAGCGGTACCGTGCCAAGGCCCGTTGGAGCGTCTCGATGGCCTGGTCCCACAGTTGCCCATGGGCCAGTTCCAGGGCGCGGCGGCGAAGGTCCTCGGCCTGGGTGATCTCGTGGAGTATCTGCGTTTGCAGCGCGGCGTATCGCGCATCGCCGGGCCGATAGTGCAGGGCCCGGGCCAGATGCTGTTGCGCCGCGCCCAGGTCCGTCTCGGCCAAGGCCGTTTGAGCCCGTCCAAAGAAATGCTCGGCGGCGATGCCCTTGGCCTCTGCGAGCCGGGCCTCATACAGGTCGCAGGGTTTGTTGCCTTGCTGCCGACAAAGGGCCAGGGCCTGGTCAAACTCCGCGACCGCCTGCTCGTAGCTTCCCTGCTCAAGGTGCATGGAGGCCTGCTTGTAGGTCTCCAGGGCCCGATCGCAGCCCGCCGCAAGGGCCATCACGGCAACGCCCAAGCTGAGGAAGATCCGGGAAAACCATAACCGACTGGATGAATCACCCTTTGCGCGCATCGGACCGCCCTTTCCAGTGCTCACGTCAAGCCGCCCGGCCATCCGGTGAGACGCTTCTGCTCACCGGGCGGCCGTCTCCGTCTGGGCCGTCCACCCATCCAGACTATCCAGGCGTCCGACATATTTCAGAAATCCGACCGAATCGGTCTGTCAAGCGAGGGACAGGCGGCGGTTGCTCAGGGGCCTTCATCATCGGAGGGCTCTTGAGGGCCTGATGGCCCGCGACCGAAGCCCAGCGTGCGGGCCATGCAATAGCCGAACAAGCCCAGGATCACGGTCCAACTGACGAGCATGAAGATCCAGCCGCTTAATCTCATGCGGGCGTCTCCTCATCGACTTGGGGCAGCAGCGACCGGCGTTTCCACACGATATGCACCATCAGCGCCAGGAAGGCGAACAGGCCCAACAGCCCCACGCGGGTCATCACGACGAAGGGCTTCTGCTCCGGCGGGACCGTCTTCATCAGGATGATCGGCCACCATTCCTGCCACAACCAGACGCCCAGGATGACCAGCAGAAAAGTGGGCGTGACATAGCGAATGATGAGTCGATAGAAGCGGGGAATACGGATGTCCGAACCAACGTGCAATTCGCTCCAGGACCGCTCCATGCCGAACACCCACGCGAACAGGATCGCCTCCACGGTCCCGAAGACGACCAGCCCCACGGTGCCGCCCCAGAAGTCCATCTCGTCCAAGACGCCGTCGGCGACGAAGAAGATGACAGGCTGACACAAGATAAAGGCGACCACGGCAAAGACGGCCACGGCCTCACGCCGCGTCAGGTTGAACTCGTCTTCAAGAAAAGCCACCGCCGGCAGTGCCAATGAAATCGAACTTGTGACGCCGGCCACGAACAGCAGGAAGAACCAGAGAAAGCCGAAGATTCTTCCGAAAGCGATGTTCTGCAGGATAAGCGGCATGGTGACGAAGGGAAGATCCCAGCCCTGGGCGGCCATGTCCTGGACACCCACGGTGCCGAAAAACGCAAAGGCCGCCGGAATGATCAGGCTGGCTCCGAGAACCACCTCGATCATTTCATTGGTGGCCGCGGCGGTCAGACCCGACAGGGCGACGTCATCGCGTTTGGTCAGGTAACTGGCATAGGTGAGGATCACGCCGATGCCGCAACTGAGCGTGAAGAAGATCTGTCCGGCGGCGGCGAGCCAGACCTTGCCGCTCTTCAGGGCGGACCAGTCCGGATTCCACAGATAGCCCAAGCCGTTGAGGATGTTCCAGTCGGGGTGCGCCGGATCCGGTGTCCCAAGCGTCAGCACGCGAATCACGAGGACCACCGCCATGATCAGGAGCAAGGGCAGGGCCCACTTGCAGAACCGCTCGATCCCGCGGCTCAGACCGAAGGCGATCACGCCGACGTTAACGGCGAACGTTGCGAGAAAGAACAGATAGCCGGCGGACAGATTGCTGAAGTGCTCGTTGACCTCCAGGCCCTTGTACCCGCGCAGGAACTCGAGCATGCTCTGTGAATCGGTGCAGCCCGCGTATTTGCCCGTCACGGCGAAGACGCTGTACCCCAGCAGCCAGCTTTCAACATAGGTGTAGAAGACGAAGATGACCAGAGGACCGAAGATGCCGATGACGCCGAAGTACTTGATAAAGCGGCTTTTCCGCCACAGGGTTTGAAAGATGCCCGGTGCGGTGCTGTGCTCGAAGCCGCCGCCGAATCGGCCGATGGTCCACTCGATCCACATCAGCGGCACGCCCAGCAGCAGGAACGAGATGAAGTAGGGGATCATAAACGCGCCGCCGCCGTTTCGTGCGGCCTGAATGGGAAACCGCAGAAAGTTCCCCAGTCCCACGGCACTGCCGGCGACCGCCAGAATCACCCCCAGCTTGCTCGACCATCGTTCCCGCGCCACGCTTCGCTCCCTTTGGTGCTAGTGGATGTCGTGCGATGCCGGCCGGGCCCCTTGCCCTCAGGACAGGCCCAGCTCGGCCAGGGTATTCCTTTCGATGATGCCGCGCAGTTGCTCCCGCGGCACGGTGGGCAGTTTGGTGTCGGCCAGGAGCCGGTTGAACCCGAGCAGGGTCTCCATGCAATGACCGGGATCGTTGTCCGGAAAGCCGCTGCCGAACAGCAGCTTGTTCATGACACCGGCCTCGCTGGCGTTGACGACGAGGTTGTAGACCTCCCAGACGCGGCGGGGCCGGATGGTCAGATCGGCGTACACATTCGGATGTTTGGCCAAGAGAGCCAGGGTCTGCGGCACAAAAGGCAGGCCCATCCGACCGATGATGATTTTCAGCGTGGGAAAACTCCGGGCCACCTCATCGAGCAGAAACGGCTGGGCGTACTCGAGGACGGCGCCCGTTGCGAAAGGCCCGCCATTGTGGAAAAAGACCGGCAGTTGCATGTCGGCGGCCGCCTCATAGAGACGCATGGCCCGGCTATGGGTCGGGTGGAAGCCATCCTCGCAGCAGTAAAGGACCACGCCGCGAAAACCCTCGTCGCGGAGGCTCGTGAGGCCACGGGCGCCAATCTTATCCTCGGTGGGGTTGATCGCGGCCAAGCCATGCATCGGAGCCCGGCTCTGAAGGTATCGGACCAATTGCCTGCGGGCGCCCGCACGATCCTCGCCGCGTCGCTCCAGGACCAAGGCGGCGTCAAGGCCGGCGCAGGCGCGCTCGTGGGCCTGTTCGGCCTCGGCGGTGTCGCCCGGGGCGACGCCAAGGTGCGTGTGACAGTCAACAATCATGCCCCATTACGCTTCCAGTAAACGATAAGAGGAAGGCCCTTTAGACGGGTGCATGATAGCCGACCCACCGACCCTGTCAAGGCCAAACCCAGCCCTGTCGGTGCCGGGTGCGGGTCGCGGGCCGGCGGGCGATTCCCAAGATCGGGGCCGTCAGGGCCCGCCAAAGGGGGTGTCCGAGTCCTGGGTGGGCTCCCCAAGACGGCGCTGAATCGCGTCAAGGACCATCTCGACGGACACACGCCCGATGCGGTATACCGGGTTGTAGTCGTTGATTGTGCGCCCACGGCCGAAGGGATTGACCGCCGCCACGGCGTCCCTGTGCTTATAGGGGCAGATGCGGGCGGGGTTGGTCGGGCCGACGATCAAAACAGTGGGCCGGTCCAGGGCCACGGCGATATGGCCGGGCCCCGTATCGTTGCTCACGATAAGGCTTGCGCCCGCAAGAACGCCGACCAGGGCGCCCAAGTCGGTGCGGCCGGCCAGGTTGACCACGGGGACCTCCGCCAAGGCGGCGAGGCGATCGACCGTGTCCTTCTCGCCTTGTGTGCCGATGCCCACGATGGCTATGTCGAATCGGCGGCTGAGCCGGTCGGCCAACTGAGCAAAATGCTCGACGGGCCAGCACTTGAGCGCATGGGCCGAGCCCGTCACCAGGACCGCGTACGGTTTTTTCTCAAGACCCGCCTCCGCCAGGAGACGACCGGCGGCCTTGCGGTCTTCGGCGGTCGCGGCCAGGCCGTACTCCGCCCGCAGGGCATCAGCGCCGGCGGCCTGGACGATGCGGAGGTGTTCGTCGATCACGTGAGTCGAATCGGGATGCGGGTCGACACGGTGCGCGTAGAACAGTGTCGCCATCTCGCGGGCGGTGCTCGGGCCGTAGCGCTGCCGGCAGCCCGTGACCCGCGCGAAGAAGGCCGTGCGGAACAGGCCCTGCAGGTCGATCACGAGGTCGAACCGCCGTTGCCGCAGCGTGCTCAG
>DSDH01000653.1 GCA_011055475.1 Phycisphaerales bacterium
CCGCACGTGGTTCATCGGCCGTTGGGTCCGATCCATGTAATCGGCCAGCACGTTCTTGAAGTCGCGCAGGAGCGACGGCGAGGAAACGTCGGGGCCCGAATACCCGTCGGCCGCCGCGGCCCATCCGTTCGGGCCGTCGAACCGCTCGCCGCACGCGCCGTGCCAGAACTCGCAGGGGTCCCAGACCGAGCCGGCCACCCGGAAGAGAACCAGTTTTATGCCGTTGGACAGGCGGGTCATCATGCTTTTCGTGGGCTCGGCGTACTCGAACTCGATGAAGGACACGTCCGTCATATCCAGCCCGGCCAGGGCTTGGGCCACCGTGTGCGCCCCCCACATGGCGACGTCGGTGGCGAAATCATAGAAGTGATACCACCCGCCCCCATTCACGTACCCGGCATTGTAGGGCCGCCAGGGGGATGGCCCCAGCCAGAGGTCCCAGTCCAGCTCATCCTTGGCCGGTTCCGGCTGTGCCGGCAGCCAGTCGTGACGGAACCCGTCCCGCCACCGGCAATCGGCGTACGCGGTATGGATCGGGCCCAGCCGGCCGGATCGAGCCATCTCGATCGCAAACACGTGGTTCGCCTCGCTGAGGCGCTGGGCGCCGGTCTGGTAGATGCGGGCGTACCGGCGCGCGGTTTCGGCGACCGCCTGCCCTTGGGCCATGGTGAGGCACGCCGGCTTCTCACAATAGACATCCTTGCCGGCCCGCATGGCCCAGATCGCAGCCAATGCGTGCCAGCGGTCGCCGGTGGCGATCAGCACGGCCTCCACGTCCGTCCGCTCGGCCAGGAACTGTCGCATATCGGCGTAGGCGGCGCAGTCTCTATTGCCGTACTTGGCGTCCACGAGGTTCTTGGCCGCGTCGCGTCGGCCCTTGACGGCGTCGCACACGGCCACCCACTGCACATCCGGCTCGTTCACCATCCAGGCCAGGTCCCCCGACCCGCGGCCACCCATGCCGATGCCGCCCATCACGATGCGTTCGCTGGGGGCGACCGTCCCATTGCGCCCCAGCACTGGGACGGGGACATAGAACGGCAGCGCCACCGCACCGGCCGTTACCATCCCCCGTTTCAAAAACCGACGCCGCGTAAGTGTCGCAGATTCAATGCTCACAGGATTCCTCTCTGTTTCAGTTTTTCCAGGGAGCGCTCTATGCGGTGCCCGGACGTGCCGCCACACGCCTTCCGCGGCATACCTGTGCTCATGCTCTATCGTCCCAAGACGGCATCGCTCTTTCAACGATGCTTTAGCCAATCACCCACCACCGGCGATTCAGGCAAATGATCACGTGCCCAACGCACCAACGTCGGTCGACTCACCTGCCGGGCCGTCGTATCCTTGCGGTTCGCTCAGCCTTCCTCGACGACGTTCATACCCATCAGACGGGCCAGGTGATACACGCTGTCCATGTGGTCTCCGTAGAACACCACGCGGTGCAGCAGCGTCATGGCGTCCTCGGTGTCCAGAACGCGGCTCCAGTTGGCGGCCATCTTCGCCGCATCCCGCACCTCGGTGACAATCTGCGTGCGGCAGCCATGGACCGCCTTCTCCGGGACCTCGACAATCTTGCCCGTCGAGGCGAGTATCGTGTCCAGGTTGACCAGCTTGGTTCGCGTCACGGTCTGACCCAGCCGGTATTGGACCTCCGGCACGCAGCCGCTGCCGCCCACCTCCGAATGTCCGCGCAGCAGGTATGGCGCATCCGCGCTGTCAGGACCCTCCATCTTCAGCGGCGCGGTGCAGTGAGCGGTCCACAACACATTCCGCGAGGTATCGAAGGTCGCGTTCCCCTGAAAGCCGGCGCGGTCAAAGGCGTATTGGAACAGCAGCATCGTCAGCAACGAGTCCATGTCCCCCTCGCACGCGGCCGGAATGCCCTTGTCGCGGAGGCGCGTGAAGCCCAGACAGGGAAATCCTCGGGACAGCCATCCCATGCACGTGCCGACGGCCAGCCCCTGGGCCCGCTCCCGCTCCATGAGACGCTGCAGCGCGATGCTGATACGCGCCGCCTTCCAGATGTCCTCCTCGTTGGGCTCGATGATGCGCTTGGCGTTCTGGGTCCAGCGGTCCGCTTCGGCGCGGGCCGCCTTTTCATCCACCGCCGCGACCATCTCGTCGAAGAGCTTCTCCTCGACGGCCAGGACATCGGCGCCCAGGCGCTTCTTGATCTCATCGGGCGACTGGGCCGGCGCCGTGCCGCGAGCCGGCGGGAAAAGCAGGATCCGCGTCTGTTTCATCATGGGCACGACCCGCAACAGGCGAAGCGCCCGCTCCAGCTCATCGAAGTCGCTGGTCGGCAGAAGGGTGACGCGGTGCCCCTGGCGATGCCAGCGGGGCGCGTACATCCAATCGTGTCCGCTGGCCGGCAGCGAGAACATGAGCATGGGGTGGGCGCCGTCGAGAACCGGCTTGACCACGCGGGTCAGGGCGAAGTTGCGGACGTTGATCGCCAGGACCGGCGCCCCCGGTCCGGCCTTGTCCAACAGGGCCGCGGTCTGCTGTGCGTCGTTGGACTCTCCAATCACCAGTTCGATATTCCCCAGGTCCTTTTCCGCCCGGGCCAGCCTTGCCGTCGCCGCCTTGATCTGCCCGGCGTCGGCGCCCCAATCCCGGTCGGCCGGGGCGGGTGGACCCGTGAAGATGACGCAGATGCGTGACTTGCCGGCCGGCTGCGGAACATCGCCCTGGGCGGCCCAAGCGTGTGTCCAGGTCGCCCCGGCGAGCATCAATCCGCCGGCCACTCCCGTTCCCAAGAACTCCCGTCGCGTGCAGTGTTCACACATGGCAATCCCCTTGAATTGATCGATCCTCCGGTTTTTTATCGGCTCCCACAACTATAGCATAGGGACTCGGACAACTCAACAAGCACGCTCAGGGAATCACCGACGCCTGTCAAGCCCCGTCGGATCCGTGCGAAAGAAGACTTATGTCATTGTCCGATGGTGCACCGATTCGAGGATGCGGGGCTACTTGGCCGGACGCAGGATAACCGACCGGACATTGATGGGATTCCACGCCCCTTCGACCGGCCTGAGTTCCAGGGTCACGTCGCCCGGGGCGCCTATCTTCAGCTTGCCCAGCGACACCGTCTTGAAATTGTCATATCCGCCGGTGTCGGGACCTTCAGCGGTCAGCACCTGGCTGCCGATCCTCAGCTCAAACCGGCTGGGATTCTGCGAGGCCATCTCCGCGGACAGCTCAAAGGTCCCCGGACGGTCGATTCTGAACGCCCAGGAGACCCAGTCCCGCGCATCAAGCCAGTAGCCGATGTTGGGTTTGCCGTATTTCGTCTCCACTTGGGGGGCCTGACCGCCGGGAGTATCGTGAATCTCGGCCTGTGTGGCCGGGAGCACCACGCTGCCGTCATCTTGTTGTCGGATGGGAATGTCCTCGATCTTCAGCTCGCCCGTAACCTCCAGGACGATGACGGTGGCCACCGGGTCGAGAGGCTGCCGGGGAACCCTCAGAAGCCATCCATCGTCCACCTTCGACGCCTCTACGGTATGCCCGCCTGCCAAGAAGTACGCCCGGGTGACGTTGTTATGCAGGCCCGGCACGAGGAGCTTGCCGTCGGCGGGCCAGTTGAATACGTGGAGATAGAGTGTGGCGCCCGAAGACCGCACTTTCTTTGTGCATCGTCCCCAGGCCAGGCGCTTGAACGGGTTGGCGCTCGTGCCGTATATGGCCTGGCCGTTGATCTGCATCCAGTCGCCGATCTCCTTCAGACGCTCAATGGCCTCTTGCGGAAAGGTGCCGTCGGGTTTGGGGCCGACGTTGAGCAGGAAGTTGCCACCCTTGGAAGCAATGTCAATCAGTTTCCGGATGAGGTCGGGTCCGGACTTCCAATTGTGATCGTTTTTGTTCCAGCCCCAGTGGTCATTCATCGTCATGCAGGATTCCCAGTCCACGCCGGGCAAGCCCTGATGGGGGATTTCCTGCTCGGGGGTGCCGAAATCCCCCCGGTAATCCCCCTCGCGGGTCAGGCCCTGCATGCCCTGCCTGCCCTTGTCCACCCGGTTGTTGATGATGATCTCCGGCTTGAGTCCGCGGACGTAATTGTAGAGGTCGGCGCCCATGTCGTGCGTCCACGTGCTCTCCCACTCCCCATCAAACCAGAGCACGTGCGGCCGGTAGTTCTGGATCAGTTCCGCAAGCTGGCGTTTCATGTAGGCGATATACCGGGAGAAATCCGCCCCTTGCGCCGGCCGGCTTGCCGCCTCCCACGGACGCCGGGGTAAGTAGTCCGGGTGATGCCAATCCATGATGGAGTGGTAGAAACACATGCGCAGGCCGTGCCGGTTGCACGCGTCCGTCAGCTTCCGGAGAATGTCCTGTCCGTAGGGCGTGCTCATCACGTCGTAATCGGTCTGTTTCGAATCCCAGAGACAGAAGCCATCGTGGTGCTTGGAGGTGATGACGATGTACTTCATGCCGGCGTATTTGGCCAGGCGGACCCACTCATCGGGGTCGAACCGGGTGGGATTGAACTGGTGAACGAATCGGTCATACTCCTCCAGTGGGATCTGGGCCGTGTGACGAATCCACTCGGCGTGGTTGGTGCCGCCCTTCCATTCTCCGGCGGGGATGGCGTACAGGCCCCAGTGAATAAACATGCCGAAACGGGCGTCCCGCCACCAGGCCATGCGGGCGTCCCGCTCCTTCTGTGTTTCACCAATGACCGCCGCCGGGTGCAAGGCGAGACCGAACAGCAGCGTAAGCAGGCCCAGGCTCTTCTTCATGGCTATCCCTCCACAACGAAAACACCATAAACCGCCCCTCAGGATAGCACCGCCGTCCCACAGGGACAAGCCGGTTCTTCGGCGTCCTTCGCCGGTCCCCGCCATTGCACCGGCGGCCGCGCAGGGCTATCCTGAAATCGCGGCCAAGGCGGCTGACCGTTGGCCCAGGGTTACTCAGAGCCATGTCTTGCGAGGTGCGATCATGGATAAGGTGCAGACAGGGTGGATCATGGCTGTCGTTCTGATGGGCGCCTCGACGGTTCACCCCGTCACGTATGAGCAGGATCAGTACAAGCGACAAGGGCTGAACGTGGTTAGTGCCGTCGTCGACGGCAAGGGCGACGCCTATCTGGCCCCGGTGGCGCGGTACATCGAGACTCACCCCGACGACCTGGAATCGATGTACATCATGGCCTTGTTGCATAGCCGGCAGGGACGGGTCGATCAGGCGATGTCCTGGGTCACGCGGGCGGTGGAGCATGGGATGCCGGTCGGACGCTTCATCGCGGGCCCGCGGGACCTTCTGGGGGCGCTGCATGAGAGTCAACCCTGGCGCGAGTTCCTGAAACGTCGGTTGGCCGATCATCCCGACGAGGTCCTGGTGCATGGCCCCATGGTGGGCTCGGTCACGTCGCGGGGCGCGGCCTTCTGGGTCCGCACGGCCGAACCGGCGGCGGTACGGGTCGAGGTCTCGCCGGTCGTCACCGTCGCGGGGGGCTCCTCCTCCGAAGGCGGCGTATCGTCGCAGGCGGCCACCACCGGCGCGTCGGACTACACGGCACGGCTGGACGTTACCGGCCTGCGGCCGGATACGGAATACGGCTATGGCGTGTTTGTAAAAGACCGGCTCTGCGCCATGGGGCGGTTCCGAACGGCCCCGCCCATCGGTCATCCGGTCCGGTTTTCGGTCGGTTTCGGCGGCGGGGCCGGGTACACGCCGGACCACGAGCGGATGTGGACGGCCATCGGCGCGCACGACCTGCGGCTGTTCCTGCTGCTGGGCGACAATGTCTACATCGACGATCCGACCAAGCCCGCCGTCCAGCGGTATTGTTACTATCGCCGGCAATCACGCCCCGAATGGCGGCGGCTGGTGTCGCACGTGCCGGTCTATGCGATCTGGGACGATCATGACTTCGTGACCGATGACGGCTGGGGCGGACCGGCCGTGGAGCAGCCCGCCTGGAAGCGGGACGTGTGGGACGTGTTCCGGCAGAACTGGGTCAACCCCGCCTATGGCGGCGACGCGACGACCCCCGGTTGCTGGTTCGACTTCCATTGGGGCGACGTGCACTTTATCATGCTCGATGGGCGGTACTATCGCGACAACCCCAAGACCCCGAACCCCTCGATGCTCGGCCCGGTGCAAAAGGCGTGGCTCAAGAAGACGCTGGCGGGCAGTACGGCCACGTTCAAGGTTCTGATCTCACCCGTTCCCTGGTCGCCGGGAGCCAAACCCGGCAGTCGGGACAGTTGGGATGGGTACGCCGACGAGCGCGAGGAGATCTTCGACTGGATCGCCGACCGGCGGATCGAAGGGGTGATCCTGTTGGCCGCCGACCGGCATCGCAGCGACGTCTGGCGGATTGAGCGACCGGGGGCCTATCCCCTGGTCGAGTTCGAAAGCTCCCGTTTGACCAACGTGCATCGCCACGGGCCCGTGCCGGGGTGTCTGTTCAGCTACAACGCCAAGTGCTCCTTCGGCAGGCTGACCTTCGACACGACCGCCGCCGACCCGACCGTCGTCTACGACATCTACAGCATCGACAACGAGCGGGTCCACACGTTCACCGTCCGCCGCCGTCAACTGGAGTTTTGAACAATGGGCCTGTTGAGCACACCGGCGCAGCGGCTTCGGCTCCGGCGCGTCCTGCCGTGGATGCGGGGACGCATTCTGGACGTGGGTTGCGGGACCGGCGCGATCCTTGAACGCCTCGACGCCCCGGCGGAGTACCACGGGGTCGACGCCCAGGCCGAGGTCCTCGAGCGTCTGCGACGCCGGTACCCCCAACACACGTTCGAACAGGCCGATCTCGACGTCGATGCGTTCGCGGAGGGGCGGTCCTTCGACACGATCCTCTTGCTGGCCGTCATCGAGCACGTGTACAATCAGCGGCATCTGTTCGAGCAGTTGCTCGCCCGGCTGGCGCCGGAGGGGTGCATCGTGATCACGACGCCCACGCCGTTGGGCGATGGCGTGCATCGTATCGGGGCCCGGCTGGGCCTGTTCGCCCGCAGCGCCGAGGATCACCATCCGATCATCTTCAGCCGGGCCCGCTTTCGCGTGTTCGCCCGACGGTTTGGGCTCCGCATCGACCACTACCGGCGTTTCGCGGTCGGGTGCAACCAGCTCGTGGTGCTGCGGCGGTTGTGAACAAAGGGACGCATCGCCGGGCAAAACCCACGATCGGGGCTGGAGGTCCCGATTGCCGGGCTCTATAATTCAAGTGCGCTTCGCCGACGTTCGATGGGGTCACAAAGCGAACCATGAAACTGATTATCCAGATACCGTGTTACAACGAAGAGGCGACGCTGCCGGATGTGGTCAAGGACCTGCCGCGGACGCTGCCCGGCGTCGACGTGGTGGAGGTTCTCGTCGTCGACGACGGCAGCACGGATCGCACGGTCGAGGTCGCCCGCGCGTGTGGGGTGCATCACGTGCTGCGGCTGGGCTCAAATCACGGGCTGGCCGCCGCGTTCCTTCGGGGCATCGAGCGGTGCCTGGAACTGGGCGCCGACCTCATCGTCAACACCGACGGCGACAACCAGTACGATGGCCGATGCATCGGCACCCTGATCGAACCGATCCTGGAGGGCCGGCTGGATATCGTCGTCGGCGCTCGGCCGATCGAGTCGATGGGGCATTTCTCCTGGGCCAAGAAGAAACTGCAGCGCTGGGGCAGCCACGTCGTACGGCGGTTCTCCGGGACGGATATCCCCGATACGACCAGCGGCTTCCGGGCGTACTCGGCCGAGGCGGCCATGCGGCTGCACGTGTTCAATCAGTACACCTACACCCTGGAGACGATCATCCAGGCCGGGCACATGAACATGCGAATCGGCCACGTGCCCGTCGGCGTCAACGCCCAGACCCGCAGGAGTCGCTTGATCTCCTCGATCCCGCACTACATCACGCGGTCGGTGGGCATCATCCTGCGATCCTACATCACGTATCGGCCGCTGCGCACGTTTCTCTATCTGGCGGTCCCGGTCGGCTTGGCGGGGCTGGCGCTGTGCGTGCGGTTCCTCGTGTATTACCTGCAGGGCCGAGGGGGCGGGCACGTTCAATCGCTGATTTTGGCGGCCGTGCTGTTGCTGATGGCATTTAACCTGGTTGTCCTGGGCATCCTGGCGGATTTGATCGGCACCAACCGCGAATTGATTCAAGAGGCCCTGTACACGGCGCGCAAGAGTGCGCGCC